>JAYUJV010000027.1:0-1503 GCA_043764975.1 Saprospirales bacterium | reverse complement strand
CTTTTGCTTCAAAAACTCAAAATGAATCTGGGAGTGAATCCACGCTTTCGCTAAAATCGGCGTATCAAAAAATGACGCAAGACAGCGAAGAATATTATTTGGCGGATGTAACGGGTTTTGTGAACGGCATGACATACCGCATCACAAGAGCTGATGGCGGTTATGATTCGGGTGCGAAACAATTGAGCGCGCGTATCTCCGAAATTTTGCCACTCATGCGCAATCAACTCAATCAATTTACGGTGCGCATATACGATGCGCAAGGCAATACATTGGGTGTAGAACATTCGCAAATCGAGATTGTGCAAGGTCGATTTAGCCTTTATGGCCAACCGTTACCCAACGATATTTGTATCGAAATTGATGATTTTGAGAACAATTGTACAAAACTTGAAGTCGTTTTTGAAAAAAATGCGATTTTACCACTCAAAAAAACAATTGTCCGCACAGTCTCAAAAAATATCAATCGAGGTTCAAAAGATTCGCTTATCATCAATGTATTGGAAGGTAGTCGTTTTGCATCGCCATCGGCTTGTTTGCCGCTTGGGATTATCGAATTTAAGGGCGAAAATTTACCCATCAACCTCATCAAAGGTTCAGATGTGGAAATTATACTGGAAGTGAGCGAAAGCCGCGACCTAAAAATAACAGGCATTTTGCTCATGACCGACCAAGAAACAAGCGATGTATTTAGCCCATCGGCACGCGTGGTGAGCATCGAAAAACTAAAAGTAGAAGTCGCCGAACTCTTGCGCACAGCTATGCGTATGCTTCGCGACCTTGAGCGACACGAAGATTATATGCTGGCAGGAAAAGTGAATAAAAACATAAAATCGCTCGAAGAAATGCAGCAAACGCTCCGAAAACTAAGCGCCAATGATGTAACTGATAGTTTATATCAACTCGAAGAGCAAAAACGAAAAGTCGCACAATTACTAGATGCCGTCTCGAATGACCTAAATACCGAAAGCGTAAAAACCGATTATTTTGATACCAAACGCTCCACCGAACACTGGATTAGACTTGATTTTGTAACAGACACTCAAAAACAGACTTTCGAGCGCATCATCGCAGACGAGCGTACATTTTTGGCAACCAATAATGCCAATCTGATCAATGCGAAGATAAAAGAAATGGAGCAATTGCAGTGGCGAATCAAGCAAAAAGACCCGACTTATTTGTCCAGTCTTTTTCACTATTACGCCAATATGGACGAATATACAGATGACAAAAAGGCAGACCAGTTTCGTAAAATCGGTGAGCAAGCACTCGCTCGCCAAAACTATGATGAATTGCTGGTGTCAATCTACGGTTTATACAATTTATTGCCCGACGACAAACGCCTCGATGATATGGTAAAAGGAACTGGTTTGAGTTAATTTTTTAATTCGTATCCTTTAAAATTGGCGCATTCAAGTAATAAATGCAACTGTGATAACGGTAAAATTAGGTAAGTAGAAATAAAAAAGCACCAAGAGTAGAAAGAAATAATTCAAAATACTC
>JAYUJV010000026.1:0-4071 GCA_043764975.1 Saprospirales bacterium | reverse complement strand
TTCTTAGGTTTTGCAGTCGGATATTGGGCCTTGTTTGTGAGTGTTTCGTCAGAGCATTTTGGCACTAATTTGAGGGCAACCGTAACGACTACCGTTCCGAATTTTGCGCGTGCATTTTTGATACCTATTTCGATGTTATATTATGTGTTGCGCAACCAAGTTTCTATCTTAGAAACATTGACAATATTAGCTTGTTTTTGTTCTATCTTAGTATTTATTGGACTTTATAATATTGAAGAAACGTATGCAAAAGACTTGGATTTTATAGAAGAAGAAGGATAATGAACTCAAAAATATTTTTTTTATTATCTTTGCATTTTGAAAAATACATTTTTAATCTAATTAATTGATTATTAATTAGTTATGAATTTGATTTGTTCAATTCCTATAATAAGGAAAAATATAGGTATAAAATTAATATGTCGCTCATACTGAGCTTTGTTAGTCTTGGTTGTTAATTATAAGTTACCAACATGCCATGCCTAACGGCATTATTTGTTTAAAAAAATGCCGTTAGGCATGATATGTCGGTAAAAAACGTAAAATCCACAACGTGTTTTTGAACTCCGTAGGAGTGACATATTTAAAAACAATTTCAATTCCTTAGCATAGGAGTTGAACCTTTGATTTTTAATATCAATTTTTTTTGAAAATAATAAGCATTTGAAAATAAATAGGTTTTGTTTTAAAATTATAAAAAGTCTTGAATTTTACATACAAACTAACAAAAAATGACTAACCGACAATTTTGACAAATTATTTAATAATAAAATACCAAATTAGAAAATATGGGTTGGTTTAAACGACTAAAAGACGGGATTCAGACCGCGACGCAAAATAAAAAAGAAACGCCAGATGGGATTTGGTACAACTGTAAACGTTGCAAGCAAACCTGTACGAATAAAGAATTGAAAGAAAATTTTTATAAATGTACCAATTGCGATTATCATGTGCGCATTGGTTCTACCGAATATTTTCAATTGATTTTTGACGACAGTCAATATACCGAATTGTTCGCAGAAGTGGTGTCTAAAGACATCATTAATTTTGTAGATACAAAGGCATATCCAGACCGATTGGCGGAAGCCAGAAAGAAAACTGGCCTCAACGATGCCATGGCTTGCGCTACTGGAACGGTCAGCTCAATGCCATTCGTTATTGCTTGCATGGATTTTGCGTTTATAGGCGGCTCTATGGGTTCGGTCGTTGGCGAAAAAATTGCTCGATCTATCGACTATGCCATCGAACACCGTATGCCAGTTATGGTAATCTCAAAGTCGGGTGGTGCGCGTATGATGGAATCAGCTTTTTCGTTGATGCAAATGGCCAAAACATCTGCAAAATTAACGAAATTAGCAAAAGCTGGGATTCCATATTTTTCATTTATGACCGATCCAACCACAGGCGGCGTTACTGCATCTTACGCCATGCTCGGTGACATCAACCTCGCTGAACCTGAGTGTTTGATTGGTTTTGCAGGTCCGCGTGTCATCAAAGAAACGATAAAACGCGATTTGCCTGAAGGCTTCCAAACCGCCGAATTTTTGCTCGAACATGGTTTTGTGGATTTAATTATCAATCGTAAAGATTTGAGAATCAAACTTGCCGAATTGTTGTTTTTGTTTAGCAATAAAGAAAAGAAAACAGCGGTAGAAGCGCTTGCTTAATTGAAATTAAAGAAATTAAGAAAATTAAAATAATTAAAGAAATATTTTTCCAAATTTCGTGATATGCTAAAACAACCAAAAGTAATCGCCATATTGTGTTTCGTATTTACGGCATTGACATTGTTCATCAATTATTTGTCGTTTGCTTTGCCCATAAATGGAAAAGATACGAAGCAACTTTCGGATCAATATCCAAATTTATTTACACCTGCGCCGAGTACATTCGCGATTTGGGGCATTATATATATGAGTTTGTTGGCTTATCTGTTTTGGCAAGCAAAAGTAATCATTGATAAAAATGCAAATATACAATCGCTTGCAACAGAGCGTATTGGGAAGTTATACATCGCTTCGTGCTTATTCAACGCTGCTTGGATTTTTGCTTGGCATTACGAAAAATTAGTACTTTCGGTTATCATTATGCTGTTTATCTTGACGGTTTTGATTCAGATAAATATGATTTTGTATGAAAGTGTTTGGCCCGAAAAAACGTTACTAAAATGGTTCGTAAAATTACCTTTTGGGCTATATTTAGGTTGGATTTCGGTCGCCACCATCGCCAATATTACGGCTTGTTTGGTCGGCAACGGCATAACTTCTTTTGGACTTGAGCCGCAATATTGGAGTATAATTGTAATTTGTGTAGGCATCGCAATAGCGATTTGGAGTTTAATAAAACACAATAATATTGGCCATGGTTTGGCCGTCATTTGGGCTTTGAACGGCATCAAAATTGCTCGAAACCTCGATGTGATTCCGAACGCAAGTATAGCGATGGTTGCCGTTTCAGGTATGATAATTATAAGTTTAGTAGTTATATGGCGAGTTCGTTTTTGGCTCGCTGGTGCTTAATTATTTCGCATTTGGATTATCAAAACGCCTTCGGCATTTGATTTTTCACGCAGAGGCGCAGAGAACGCAGAGTAAAAGCCTTAAAATTTAACGATTTATAAGTTTTAAAATAATTTTATTAAAAAAGCGCAAGATGTTGATTGTCAATGTTTTGCGCTTTTTTTTGTAAAATATATTATTTTTTATTAATAATTTTAAAAAAAAGTGCTTTTGTTTGATATTTCAGTATATTTGTATGTATATTTTATTTAATACAAAATATTTATGATTTTAATATCAAAATTACGTTATTTATTGTATTTTCTTTTTGTTTTTATTTCTTTTTTAGCACAAGCTCAAGATAGTTTAAAAATGCGTATTGATAGTATTTATTCGTATGATACTTTGCGTTATAGAAACGTTGAAAAAGTTTATTTTTTTTCAAATGAAGAAGACCTAACTTTTTTTATCAACAATCCAAATCCGAAAGATTCGATTTATTTTCAATGGCTCGGTATTGACAAATTTCCTGTTTTTTTGAAAAATCGTGAACTGAGATATACAAATATAAAAGGTGGAAATTATCAATTTATGTTGATAAAAAATCAATTCGGAAAGTCTGATATGCTCGTAAAGTTGCCGATTGTAGTCGGTTTTACGATTGTAGAAGAGCCATTTTTTATACCATCGTTGGTTATATCGTTGTTGATTATTTTTGCAAGTATCGTTTATTTGTGGTTGTCATACAATTTTAGACAAAAAGCAAAAATGCAAGGACTTCGTAACCAAATTGCAAGCGATTTGCACGATGAAGTGGGTTCTACCTTGAGCAGTATTGCAGTGTTGAGTAAAGTTTTGCGTCGCAATATAGGTACGAAAGCACCCGAATCGCTTCCGATTTTAGATAAGATTTTGATGACCTCAAAAGAAACAATCATTAACTTGCGCGATACGGTTTGGGCCATCAATCCCGAAAATGATTCGTTTGAAAAACTGATGGGCAAAATGCGCGTTTATGCCAACGAAATGATTTTAGGCGAAGAAATGACCTTGGTTTATTATAATGTTTTTGAAGAAAACGATTCAAAAAAAGTCCCTTTTATCAGTATGGAGCAGCGGCGAAATGTATATATGATGTTCAAAGAATGTATTCACAACATCGTAAAACACTCAAAAGCAACGGCTGTTGAGATTCATATTTCGATGGAAAAAGATAAGATTCGTATTTTCATAAGCGATAACGGCATCGGTTTTGATACTCATTTTGAAAAAGATGGCAATGGTTTAGACAATCTAAAACGCCGTGCAAAAGACTGTTTTATTGACTTGTCCATAGAATCAAAACTCGGAAATGGCACAACTATCGTTATGCTTATACCAGAATTATAGTTCAAAAAATACCCCTAAATTGGGGTATATTTTAATCAAATATTATACTCATCTTTGTAAAAATATTTTAACTTCCATCTTGAAATTATAATGATTGCCAAATATAATTTCAAATATTAGCCAATATAAGATGATAAAAATGATAATGTTCGAAGATGATAAAAATTTTCGAGAAAGCATAAAA
>JAYUJV010000025.1:0-11825 GCA_043764975.1 Saprospirales bacterium | reverse complement strand
CTTCGCCTTGACGGTCTGGATTGCCAGCCTCAGCAGTCATGCTGAACAAGATAGCGACAAGCAATAATGTATATTTGTTTATCATGTTTTTACTTTTTTATTCTATTAATTTTTTTATAAAATTAATACTATTTCAATAATTCATTTATTACTAAAAATAAAAAACTATTATAATAAATCTTTGTAAATATCTGAAAATCAGATATTTACAAAGATTTATAGTTAATTTATTGTAACAACTTAGCTATTTATTAGAAAAAATGAAAATTATAAGACTTTGCTCAATATTCAGTACAATTTGCAATAAGCAATGAGCAAAATTTGCTAATTGTTTATTGCTTATTGAAACGAGTAATGCCTAAAACTTCAATTTTACTATCTTCTTAACTAATGCCTAAGTTGTTACAGTTTATTTAAGATTACAAGCCCGATGGGTCGAAAGGACGTTGTACGCCATACCACTTTATGGTACGATCACCCAAATCCGATTGGATATGGATTAAGTATGTACCACTTGCGATTGGAATTCCTTTCGAGTTTTTCACGTCCCACTCTAAAGCTGGTGTGATTTGCGTAATCGGAATACCTGGGTTACTACGGCCTTTTGTAAGGTCTGTACCTTGCTCATCACGTTTGTATTGTCTGATAAATTGACCATCAAGGGTGTATATCGAAACAGTACATTTTGCTGGCAAGTTCGTTATCTTGACCACATTACTGAACTGTGAGTTTTCGTAATCTGAGTAGGCGAAATAAGGATTCGGCACTACGCGTATTTCATCTAAAGCACCTTTTATGAGTTCCGCATCAACCAACTCTTGTGCTTTTTTACCTTTGAACTCGAACTGGTAAGTCGGATAACCTTTCTTATCAGCCGATACCGCAGGATCTACGGTTGCGTAAGGATTATTCACACGTAATTTCACTTTTGTATCTGTCGGAATCAAACCATCTTTATACGATTTTAATTTTACGAGCGCAGATGGCAAAATTGGAAAACCAGCCCATTGTACATCACGAAGACCACTTACTTTACTTGTCAATGACTTATCTAATTTGCCACGTAATTCCTTACATTCGTCATATTTCTTAGACGTAACATATATATAGTGCTGACAACCAGCAGGAACTGCTGTACCATCCAAAATACCTTGAAAGAATGTCAATGCACTTGGATTCCAAGTCATATCTGCGCCTGTCAATTGGCTCTTATCTTTCAAAAGAGGAGGAGATAAATCTGTATTTTCTGGACGGAAAACAGAGTTTTCGCCAAAGAAAATATTCAGACGGGTACCAGTTTCTACATCAATGGCATAACCTGGAAACCAAGCAAAACCAGTTTTGTAATCTTTACCGTTTACGCTTACTGTGCTACCATCTGGATCTGGAAGATTGTCCCCATTCGCATCTTCTTTGCTTACACTTGGTCTTTCTCTTACATCGAATTGCTTTAGGTTATCTTGTGTAACTAAACCACCTTGCGTGTAGAAAGAGGTTGCAGATTCTACAACTACACAACGACTCCATTTACTCTTGTCGCTTGTGAACACTATATCTACGTTATTCAAGTTTTTCATGTCATTTGCCAAACGTACAGTACTATTACTAGCATTAACCCAACTTGGTGTCGTATTGAAAGGTATTTGACCACCTGGTGGAGCTGCACTACACAAGTGATATGGTGCAAAACCTACTTTGTCATTTATTTTATTGAATGCGCCATCTGGATCTAATTTCTCGTCCACTTCGCCACCTGCTGTAAATATATAACGCAAAACAGGAATCGAGTTTCCATTCAAAGCTGGGATGCTTGATCCACCACTATTTACAAAACCAAACCAAGTATTGTTTTTATCTTGGTATTCGATTTCAGAACCGATTACACCATTTGTTTTATCCGTAGATAATGGATTTGCTTTTATAAAACCTGCATCTGGTACTTGTGCAATACCTATCGAGAAACCGTAATCACCTAACAATTGTTCGTTGAGTTTTTCGATTGTTGTTTCCGATTTTATGATTTTGCCTGTTGTCAAATCTTTCAATACCCAACCTACTTTCTTATCGAGAACTGTGTTTGCCATGTCTTCATCAACGAAAGTCAATTCAAACTTACCGTCTTTTACATCAATCGGATTGTAGATTTTTACATTTATTGGGCCACGACCAGCCTTATATACGATTTTACCATCAAAAGTACCATCTAAGATTGCTTTTGCTGTTTCATCTGACATATCCAAGAAGTTCGTACCCGTACCTACACCGTCCAAACGTGTGATGATTGCACCATCACCATAAGCAGCCAATACCGTCTTCGTCACGATTGGGCGAGGAATAGCGGTATAAACTCTGTTGTTTCTACGACCTCCGATATATGGATATTGCTGACCTGCACCAAGACCTTTTTTGTCAAATTTTGCAAATTCATTGTGAGCATAAGCCACTGCCGTAAAGTAGTATTTTTTGTGGTTAATCAATTTTTTGCTTTCGCCTTTAGCAAACTGATCTTCTTTTATTCTGAATGTATGTACCACACCTGCATCAGCACCGCTTACTTGTAAGTTTGGCTCAAATACTGGCTCACTTGGATTGTTTGGATCTTTCAAGTTACTCCAGTTATAGATTTTCTTTACACCATCACGAATATCGCATTGGAAAACCAAACTCGCCTTTGTAGGGTCATTAATGGCATTAGTACCCACTTCAGGACCTGACAATTGGTATATTTTATAGCCTTGAAAGCCATAATAACGCTTAGCGTGATCCGTCTGCCCAGGCCCACCTGGAGCAAATTCTAAACTTTCGTCTGGTGCGCCAACAGCACCATAATATTCTGTGAAATTATTTGATGTCTTATCATTCGTTAATGTCAAGACTAACTCATTGTTCATCTCTATGATGTCCAAATCTGGTGAATCCGGACCATTCGTAATTTTGAAACACTTATCGAATAACTCTTGTGCTTTATCGTCTGCTCTTTGCAAATCTGCCAAACTCACGTTACCACCACCTTGGCTCGCTACCCATGGCACACCCACGATTAATTCGTTTACCGCGCCTGGCGTCAAACGGAATGGCCCAGATGCTTGAAGCGTACGGCGGTCACCCGCAGCAGCATTGCCTTGGAACATTGACCAACCACCTACTTTGTCGGGTGCATCATAAAATGCGTATTTTACTTGCTTTACTTTAGGGTCTGTATTTCCGGGATTATAACCAGTATTTGCATTCGTCAAAGGTACGCCACCTTTCCAGTTACCTTTTAAGTAGTTATAAAAATCTTCTACTACCGCAGGGTCTGTGGTAGCAGATGGCGGATTGCCTACTGCACCATTGTTGTAATACATGAATGAAGACATACCAATTTCTTTTGGTATGAGCTTGCCACTGATAGGATCTTTTACTAATTTATCGGGATCGCTTGGCCCACGGAAATAGTCAATACCCATTATTGGCACATCATTACAATATGTGTTCACGGCCAAACAAGTACAGCCATTGATACCATCTGTTTTGTCTTGATTGTAGATATACATCAAGTCACGTGTACGAGGGCCACGAAGTGTTGGCACTACCGTAGTGTCACAACCTACATAGTCATCTTGGTAACAACCTAAATCTGGGTCTGTCCAAACTGCAAAGTACGTTTCTTTAATGTCCTCTGCCGCACGGTTTACCAAACGATATGCCATGAAGGTCATATTGTTCAACTCATCGTTTGTAGAATAAGCAAAAGATTGTACCTGTACTTCCATACGAATCGGGATACCACCAGACTCTGTGTGCGCACCACCTGCATCGTTGTATATCCAGAAAATCATCTCATCTGGGTATTGAGGTGTGTTACAACCTTTTACGTATATTACAGGATAATCACCAGTGTTTGGATCATAATCACCGTCACCGTTGTTGTCAAAGAAATAAGCTAACCCCTGATCTGTATCAGGCAATGAAAAACCTGCAATATCAGCAAAATATTTATTCCCTTTTGAAGGCCAACCTAAAACATCTTCAGGAACTGTACCTAAAAATCCTGCATCTAAGACTGTATATTTATCAATAGGATCTTTCGGAGCAGCATTATACGCCTTTCTGAACTTATCGATATTAGCACCAGTTACTTTGAACTGACGATCCCAGTTTTTACAAACCGTTTCTGTTACTGTGCCGTTTGTTGGATCCAATGGACCAGGCCACCAGTCCAAACTTGTCGCATTGGGGAAAGTAGAAGCTGCAACTTTCAAGTTACCACCTTGGTCTTTACCACCAATCCAGACACCACCAGCAAAAATAGATGATACCTCTGGCACACCTGCCGGTACTTTTGGCACAATGTAACGACCATTACGACCGTCCCACCATACGTCTCCACTCGTCAATAAGCGCGCACGTACGTTGTTTACCGCCATATCGGTTTGTGTTTTTCCTTTAGAACATGCTGCACGCATACTCACTTCTGTATTTTTTACAGTCGTGGTGACTGTAGGAATACCGTGAGCATTAGGATTGATATGCGCCGCTGCTGTTGTTGCGATAGTAGCGACTACGAAGAGTGCTACGCAATATTTAAACATTCGCATGATATTATTTTTTTATTTTAAATTAATATTTTTTTTAATAAAAAGACATTTAATTTTTTAATAAATCATTTTAAAATCAACATAAAATAATGATAATCAATGTTTTATGATAAAATAAAAATTATTTTTTGTCTTTTTAATTTAGCTTTTTTACACACTAATTAGTTACTTGTACAGAATAAATCGTTGTTTTAAAATCGTCTAACCTTTTGGTTATCAAAGACTAAGCGACAAAAATGATTAACTGACAATTTTGACTTAGTGATTAGAAACTAAATGACGCCCCTACAAATACACGACGAGGTAGTGTATAAAAGTTAGGATTGATCAAAGCCCAATTGTAAGCATCTAAGAATGCTCTTGTGCTGAAGCCTTGTTGCAATACTGACGCTGTTTCTTGCGTACCACGCTCAGATGTCAGATAACCATCGTTTGATGCTGATCCAGATGCTGAATATACACCAACTATATTAGGCGTATTCAACAAGTTTTGTACACGTAGATATACGTTTAGACTCAAGCCACTTTTTTCATTTTTTGATAAACGAATATCCTTGTCAATACGCAAGTCTAAACGGTATTTCCATGGCAAACGAGAACCATTTACTTGACCAACTGTACCTGTACCGCCAAAACGGTCTGGCTGCTCTTTAGCTGTATATGGCGAACCAGATACCGCACTCACGAGTAGGTTTGCACCGAAGTTTTCGAGGAAACGAACACCTGCAATACGTGGGCCATTGTACTTCTGACCGCTATCGAAACGATAGTCGATTGAAGCATTTAAGTTGTGGCGTTCATCGTAAGACAATGGGTAAATAGTACGTAAGTTACCACGTTCTGTTAGGTTACGTTGTGAGTTTGCATCAGAACCTGTACCGTCAGCGAACTGAAGTGTATAAGATGCATTCAAAGTAACATTACCTACACGACGGCGATCGTAGCTCATCGTGAAACCTTTGATAGTACCAAAGTCGATGTTACCATACGTATCATAATTTGTGATATTCGGTACGAACAATACTGTACGACGCTGAATCATGTCACGCAATTCTTTATAGTAAGCGGTCAATTTTAAAGCAGACTGTTCTGTCAATTTTTGTTGGAAACCTACTTCATAGTAGATTGTCTTTTGTGGCTTCAAGTTCGGATTCGCCTCAGGTGTACGACTCGCATCGTAGAAATACAAGTAGTTCAATGGTGTAGCGATATTGTCCGAAGTCGGACGAGATACCAATACATCATAGTTTGCAAAGAAGTTCGCTTCGTCCGATATTGGGAAAGAGAACGCCAAACGCGGCATAAACGTAACTTGTGGTGTATAGTCTTGGAAAGATGATTTTGTTTCAAAATCCTTTGACTTTATGTATTCCTTGTCAGCACGTGCTTTTGCATCTGCATAATAAGGAATTGGCTGCTCACTGTTGAAGATAAATTTACCATCGTTCACACCATTACCTTTGGCATCAAACCATTGATCGCCTTTACGGTAACCAACTACTGAAGGGTTTTTGGTAGTCAAACTATTTACATATACCTTATAGTCATTTGAGTTTACCGTCGATGGTGCTGTACCGCCTTTGCTCGCAAAGAAATCTTGCGCACCAATGACTTCATACAATGAGTAAATGTCTTTCATAACCTTAGTGTTCGCATCATAACGATCGACACGAAGACCAATACGGAAAATCATTTTTTCATAAATAAATTTATCTTGTATATATGCTGCTGCATAGATAGGCTGTATCGGCGCAACTTGGAATTTACGAATACCTGTCGCTGCATCTGTCTTAAAGAAATCATCGAATTTTACATCGTTGCCAACGCGATTACCTAAGTAATCATAACCATAATAGTTTACGATAGCACGATCCGTCAACTCACGTGACGAAAACATATCCAATGACAGTTTATCAGGCGTAATATCATTGATGTTTACATAATCATATACTGATTTGCCTAACTTTGCACGCAAAGCGTAAGGAAATTTGGCATCAGGAATATTAGACGTATCTCTTGCATAAATATCAACCTCAACTGGAACTGGATTTTGACCATTCGGTGTAAAGTTTTGCTTGCCAATTACGTTCAAACGTAATTTACCATCTGCAGTCTTACGTGAGCCATCTTGGTAACCATTGAAATGATAGTTAGCCAATAGACTTGCTTCGTAGTACAATGCGAATGGATTCAAGACATAACTACGGTTTGCTCTTTGCTCATAGTTGATACCAAATTGGATTTGGTGACGTCTGCCCGAGCCAGGTACGATGTCAAAGTTACTCGAAATAGATCCTGTATAAATATCGTTGTCTGATTTAGAAAAACGATTATATACTTGACCTACATTACGGAACTGCCAAGAATCTTGGTATGTTGCATTGATACGGCCGTTACGGATAGGCAAATCGTCTATGCTCGTTACATCTGTACCTAATTTATTGTAAGCAGCCAATGTTGGATTTGCTGTACCAGCTTTGAAACCAGTAAATTGATAAAAATCTCCTGTGTGCTTGTATAGCGTATCTACCAATTGTATATTACGTAATGTTGTATCTTTAAACTGACCTACATATCCATAATTGAAAAAATCATTTTTATGGATTGGATCTTGTGTACTTATTTGTTCCTTCTCGTATCCTACTTGAATGATGTACGATGCGTTTTGGAATAAACTACCTTTTTTAGCTGTTTCTTTGCTACCCGCGCCAGTCGCAACCGTTGTGTTACCCAAACGGTGACGGAAACGGAAGTTTCCACGATAGCGATTGATGTCATTCGTAGGATTTCTTTGATAATTCAATAGTCCCCATTTATTCAGACGGCTACCTGCATTATCTACATCTGGTGTAAATTGATTAAGCGATTTGCTATAACCACCAGAGAAAGTAACATCAATACCATCAGTCACACGAGCATCTAATTTTGCTTGTAAATTATAGTTACGCGCGCGATTGTTAGGTGTTACCTTTGTAATTGTTACGCTGTCATTTGTCAAAAACTGTGCAGTTGGAACGATTGCTGTACCCAAACGACGCAAAGGATTTGCTTCTAAACGTGCTAACACGTCTTCATTTACGACAGCAACGCCTTTTGCAGAAGGACTAGCATCTAAGTTGTCACGGTACTGACCCGAAACACGGAAACCGAGAAGCGTTTTATCTGGGCCTCTACCATCTGCACTCTTTCTTTTTAGGATTGGGCCTGACAAGTTACCTGTGACCAAGTTATTGTTATAACCATCTAAAAATTTAGAAGTTTCACCTTCTAAACCACCAGTAAACTTGTTTGATGGGCCTTTAGTCGTAACCGAAATGATACCACCCGTCACGTCACCATACTGTGATTCGATACCACCCGTTATGACCTGCAACTGATCTACATCTTGTGCTGGCGGCAATAAGTTACGGCTCGATACACGAACACCATCCACATAATAGTTCGTAGCATCCGTACGAGATCCTTTGATGGATACGTCTTTGTTACCGTCAGAAGAACCTACACCAGCTACCGTAGAAGCCATAGCAGATATATCACGCATTGGTAAGCGCTTAATCGACTCACTCGTGATTGTTGCACCTGCAGTTGTGTTGTCTTGTTTGATTAATGGCACATTATAGGCAATAACAGTTGCTTCGAGTACCATACCAGGTGCTAACTTAAAATCAAGTGTAGTAGTACTGTTCGTGTTAATGACAACACCTGTACTTTTTTGTGGATTATAGCCTGCATAACTCACTTGAACATCATACGTACCACCGTCAGAAAGACTGATAGAGTATGTACCATCTAAGTCTGTAGCCGCACCTTGTTTTACGACACCGTTTTTGTATAAAACGACGTTTGCTCCAAGTAAGTCCTCCCCTGTAGCAGAATCTGTCACTTTACCATTGAGGGTAGTTTGAGCAGTGGCTGCTAAGGTCAAAAACAAGAAGCCTGCGAATAGTAAAATTCTACGTACCATATTGTTTGTAATTGTTAAAAAATATTTTCAAAAAGGTTTTGTTCAAAAAAACGTGCAATGTTAATAAATTTAACACAATTTTCAAAAAAAATTAACATTCATTTGTATTTTTAACATATTTTAATTTAAAATTTTTAAAATAAAGGATTTTAGAAATAAAAATTTGAACGTTTTGGAAAGATAAAATTTATATATATAATTAATAATATTTATTAATATCGTAAATAAACAAGTCTATAATTGCAATAAATCTATTTTTTGTAGCAAAATTTTAGATAAATTGATTTTGGATTCTTGGGTCCAACCAGCAATATGCGGCGAAAGCACAACCTGCTCTTTTTCGTATAATCGCTGATATAAAGAACGTTCTTCATCCGAAAATGTGTTTGGTTTTTCATTTTCGAACACATCTAAACAAGCGCCGCTTACTTTTTGGGCGTCAAGCGCATCCAGCAAAGCCTTCATATCGACTACCTTTCCACGCGAAGTATTAATGATTATAATTGGTTTTTCGCAACTATCAAAAAAGGCTTTATTAGCAAAATAAATAACTTCTGACGTGAGCGGCAAATGAAAACTAATGATGTCGGCTTCGGCTTTTATCTGCTCCAACGTCGCTTCGGTCACGAACGGAAAAGCGCTTGTATAATTTGTTTTGTACTTGTCGTAAGCCAAAATCCGAACGCCCAATCCTGTCAATTTGCTTGCAAAAGTACTTCCTGTATGTCCAAATCCGATAATGCCTACACAGCGTCCGTTGAGTTCAAAACCACGATTTTTTTCACGTTGCCAATCAAAGTTTCGCACCTCACGATCTGCTCTCGGAATGTTATTGGCCAATGCGAGCAACATACCGAGCGCGTGTTCGGCCACCGCATTGCAATTGCCTTCGGGCGAGCTGAGTACCGCTATATTTTTACTCGCTGAATATAGTTTATCCACGATTTCCATCCCCGAACCGAGCCGAGCAATGAACTCCAAACGTGTAGCGCAATCCAGCAACTCTTTGTCAACTAGTATCTTGCTATTGATGACCAAGCCTTCGTAAAGGTGAATACATTCGCGAACGTCTTGGAGGCTAATATCTGGTCGAAAATCTGTTTTGTAGCCGCGCTGTTGTAGTCCTTCGAGCATCAGTGGATGTACATCGTCTGTGACCAATACTGTCTTCATGCTGCAAATATTATATAAAATTAAGTGATATTGAGGTATAAAAAAAGCGATACTTCGTGAATCCGTTTTTTTGAGGTTTGAATGGGGTGTTTGATTGTATAAACCTATTCGGGGTAAAAGTTATTTTAGCGTAACGCTGACAGGGGTTTAGACCAAAATGCGTTTGGTTTTACCTTTTTATTAAAAAGCAAATATTACTTATTACACTGTAAAGTAAGTTTCTTTATGAAATAGAATTTAAAACTTCGTTTCAAATGTATAAGATTTTTCAACACGAATTTCACTCTAATTAACGAACGGCGAAGCCCTCAACGAAGTTAATTACACGAATCGTAGATAAATAATTTCACTAATTTTGAAACTTACGTTTCAATCTCAATAGCGCAATTTTTAGCGAAAAGTGTAAAACCTTATGCAATACAGTATAATATAACATATTATACTGTTCAATTACCAATTGAACGCACCACAAAAAAAGCCTTTGCAAACATACGTGTTACAAAGGCTTTTTTCAATAAATTGAAATTTAAACGAAATTTAAATAAATTTCATAAACTCCATACGTGTTGCTTCTTCCTTAAATTTACCGCAAAAATGCGAAGTAATGGTTGAGCTATTCGTATCTTTCACGCCACGTGAATGTACGCACATGTGATGCGCATCAATTACGACAGCTACATCTTCGGTATTGAGCGCACGTTTGAGTTCGTTGGCGATTTGCACCGTCAATCGCTCTTGCACTTGTGGGCGACTCGAAAAATATTGCACCACTCTATTCAGTTTTGAAAGGCCAATCACTTTGCCCGATGAGATGTACGCGATGTGCGCTTTGCCCCAAATCGGTACAAAATGATGTTCACAATTCGAGTAAAAAGTGATGTCTTTTTCAATCAACATTTCTGAATAATTGTAATTATTGTCGAAAAGTGTCATGGCAGGTTTTGTGTCGGGACTAAGTCCACTAAAAATCTCCTGTACATACATTTTTGCAACGCGTCGAGGTGTACCTTTTAGGCTATCGTCCGTAAGGTCAAGGCCAAGGGTTTCCATGATAGCGGCAAAATGTGTTTCGATTTTGTCCATTTTCTGGGCATCTGTCAGTACAAATGCGTCTTCACGCATGGGCGTATCGTAGGCGCTGCCTACATGGTCATCACCATAATCGTCTGCATGGTTACAGTTATTATGCGGGGTATTCAACGAAGTTACGTGCTGTTTCATAGAGTCGTATTTTGAGATCCAATGCAGGATCTAAGTGTTTGCGAAGTCGGTTAAAAATGACGACAGCAATATTTTCTGCCGATGGATTGAGTGATTTAAAATCAGGAACATCTAAATTCAAGTTTTTATGGTCAAAAGCGTCTAATATTTCACTTTTTATCAAATCACTCAATATTTTTGTATCCATGACGTAGCCAGTTTCTGGGTCTGTGTGACCAATAATCTGAACCGTAAGGTCATAATTATGACCGTGATAATTCGGATTGTTGCATTTCCCAAATAATTTTAGGTTACGCTCGTCTGACCAATCGGGATTGTGTAACCGATGGGCAGCGTTAAAGTGTTCCCGTCTAAATACGGAAACGCGCGGTGTTAATGTCATTCTTATTATTAAAATTGGTTAATTGTTTAGACGCAAGTGCGCCCAACAAGTTACATTTGAACTAAATGTCATCAGAAAGTTTGTCTGCAACACATTTAGAATCAGAAAGGATAAAGGCCAAACGTCAGCTGCTGTTTGGTTTACACTTTAAGTGCTAAATAGTAGTCAATTCTATGATAAATAATAAACACTAAATGTTTACATTTTGTTCAATATGAATAAATAATTACGATACAAAATTAAGATATTTTTAAATATTGATTGTCACAATTTGCATTTGTTTCTGAAATCAGAACAACTTGTATAAATCGAAAAAATAACTTACTAACAATAAACCTACTTTAATGTTAATAAATTTTATTAGTTAATATTTGTTTTTGTTTTGTTTATAAATATAAATCATTCTATCTTTATGTCGGAAAAAAACTTGGAATAGGGCAAAAAGCTACCCTTTATTAGCTTTATTGTGAATGATTCATCAAACACCAGAATCGTTATGTCATTT
>JAYUJV010000024.1:0-1507 GCA_043764975.1 Saprospirales bacterium | reverse complement strand
CTGAAGATACGCATATATATTCTAATGCTTCTTGTACTACGAACTGCCTTGCGCCAATGGCGAAAGTGTTAGACGAAAACTTCGGTCTCGAAAGCGGTTTCATGCAAACTGTTCACGCTTACACAGCAGATCAGAGCTTGCAAGATGCACCACATAAAGACTTGCGTCGCGCACGTGCAGCAGCATATAGTATTGTGCCGACAAGCACTGGTGCTGCAAAAGCAGTTGGTTTGGTATTGCCTCACTTGAATGGTAAACTGAACGGTTCTTCTTTACGCGTACCAATTCCAGATGGTTCTATCACGGACTTTACAGCAGTTTTGAAAAAACCAGCAACGGTTGCCGAAATCAACGCAGCATTCAAAGCAGCAGCTGATGGACCACTAAAAGGCATCTTGGAATATACCGAAGATCCAATCGTTTCGATTGACATCGTAGGCAACAAGCACTCTTGTATATTCGATAGCGGTTTGACCATCGTTTTGGGCAATACCGTGAAAATATTAGGTTGGTACGACAACGAAAGCGGTTACTCAGCACGTTTGGCTGATTTGGTAACACGCATCTAGTTTTAATTAAGAAAATTAAAGAAATTAAAATAATTAAAGTAATAATGTGTTGATAATCAATATGTTATTAAAAATTATTTTATGTTTTTTTATTAAAATATAAAAGACTTCGTAGCATCCGATTGAACTACGAGGTCTTTTTTTATTAAAAAAATGATTCTTTTAAATTTTTTATTATCTCGACTTAGTAACGTGTAGATAATAAGTTGGTAAAATTGAGCGTAGTATTTTAGACTTAGACGAGCCAGATTTGAAGTTCGATGCAGCGCATCGGGCTTCTAAATGTCTTTGCCAATCTTTCTTTCCCTTTTGGGGAGAGTTAGAGAGGGGCGCGAAGTATAAGTCTAAAATAGTAGCGATAATGCCAAGTTATTATTTACACGTTACTTAAATACTTAATACTCAAATACTTAATACTTTTAGAGCAGTATCCAAACCTTACAAAACTAAGTATTTTTACAAAAAAAATTAAAAGAACCAAAATAAATAATCATAACATGAAAATTAACTTTAATCATAAAAGAGCCTTGGTTCGCGTGGACTTCAATGTGCCAGTGGACAAGCAAAATAACATCACGGACGATACGCGTATTGCGGCGGCGTTGCCAACCCTCAAGCAGATTTTGAGCGATGGCGGTTCTATCGTTTTGATGTCGCACTTTGGTCGCCCCGAAGAAAAATTGTTGCCAGATGGTAGCATCGATCGTGCAAAATATACACTCAATCACGTGACGGCGCGCTTGTCGGAGTTGCTCGGTTGTGCTGTCCAGTTTTGTGATGAAACCGTTGGCGACAAAGCAACGGCTATGGCAAATGACTTGAAAGCTGGCGAAGTATTGTTGCTCGAAAACACGCGCTTTCAGAAAGAAGAAGGAAAAGGCGATGTCGCTTTTGCTGAAAAACTTTCAAAATTGGGCGATGTATATGTAAACGATGCT
>JAYUJV010000023.1:0-1507 GCA_043764975.1 Saprospirales bacterium | reverse complement strand
TAGGTTGCATCCGTCGAATATCCATCACGAAAGTTGATTTGCCTGCTGCAAAATCTTGATACAAAATTAAGCCTTGACCAAAACTCGAAGCAAAATCGCCTAATGCAATCGCTTTTATGCGATGATTCACATTTTTTGCGAAAGCATGAAATGAATAAAAATCGGCACCATATATATGGTGTACTTTATCGAGATACGGTTCACCAGCATCTTTTTCGAGCGTAAAACCGACACTCAATTTATTACCATACGATTTTCGGAAACGCAAATAATTTACATCTGGCAATCCTTGATAATTGCCGTCCGTATATCCGCTAGCTAAAGGCAAATTTCGCTCCCAACGCATCATGATTTGCGAGTTGCTTTCGCGCCACATCTCGCCTAATGTTTTCTGATTGTCATCTAATGTCGCATTGAGCGTGACATAAGGCAAAATAGATTTGATGATATTCAAATCAAATGTCGGAATCGCTTGCAATTCGTATTCATTGATAAGATTGCCAGCCGTTTTTCGATAATTTATAAAATTTTGAACTTGAACGGCATTCAAAACGCCCAACTCATTCAAATCCTGTGCAGTAGCTTTATTGAGGTTTATTTTTCTGGATTTGAATCCTTCCAAACGGTCATTGAGCAACTGCGCATCTACATCGCGCGTATCGTCGCCCGAAATAACATCCTCCACCATATTTTCTTTTGTGGTCGTAGTCGAATCGGTTTGCGCCAGCAAACTGTTCTGAAACCCAATATTCAAAAAAATGAACATCAAAAACGAAAAAAGTCCAAATTGATGTTTAATTTTATTAAAAAAGGAAAAAAGATGGCTCGAAAAAATCAAAAAAGTCATATTGAAGGCTTGTTTTTATCAAAAAGATAATTTTTTATTTTTAAATATAAATTTTAACAAATATTTAACATTTTAAATTAATAAAATAAAATTTGCTATTTTTTTAATAAATAAAATAAAATTAGTTTGTTTTACAAAGTTACTATTATTTTCGATTGTAAGAAAGAATATATTGCTTTTTTATCAATTGTATAAAAAGTATATATGAATTATCCAGCGCTAAAAACGATTGTTAATTGAGAATACAGACATAACTTTGCACCATAATTTAAATAATTATCACAATTAAAAAAGAAAAAATATGCGTTTTTCAGCGTTAGAAACGATTTTGAATCGTAGCGATTACGACTTAGCTTTTGCAGACAATGCGCCTCAAGAGCCAATAGCATCATTTTATGGCGAAAATGTCTTTAATGACAAAGCTATGAAAGAATTTTTGCCCGAAGAAGGTTATTTGAGCGTCAAATCTGCTATCCAAACTGGTGGCAAATTGACTGAAGAAACAGCACAATTGGTAGCTGATGCCATGAAAAATTGGGCAATGGCAAAAGGCGTAACGCACTATGCACACTGGTTTCAGCCTTGGACTGGTCGTACTGCTGAAAAACATGATTCATTTTTTAACATCACGCCCGATGGCAAAGTCATCGAAGAATTTAG
>JAYUJV010000022.1:0-4083 GCA_043764975.1 Saprospirales bacterium | reverse complement strand
TGCGTTACAAAAAACGGTATGTAGCTCTGCTACACCCCCTTTTTCGCGCCTTGTCTTGGCTCAAAATACTTCCTAAAATTTGGGTATATTATTTCTTGCATCACCCCTTACTAATGCCTACGTTTTTACAATTATTTACCTATTTTTTTCGCTCTTTATTGTAGTTTGTCATCGTCAATTCGAGGCCGACGCTGCCGAAGGACAAGATGGTTTCGATGGCGTGCAGCGTGATGTCGGGCAACTCCATGTATTCTTTATCAGTCCATTTGCCGAGTACAAAATCTACTTGTCTATTTTTATTAAAATCATCGCCGATGCCGACGCGCAAGCGCGCATAGGTTTGCGTAGCGAGCAAAAGGTCAATGTTTTTGAGGCCGTTGTGGCCACCGTCAGCACCTTTGGGGCGTACACGTTGCTTGCCAAATGGCAACTGCAAATCGTCGAGTACTACGAGAAGGTTTTCGGTTGGTATTTTTTCTTTTTGCAACCAATAACGCACCGCTTTGCCGCTGAGGTTCATGTATGTATTGGGTTTGAGGAGTATAAACGTGCGGCCTTTATGCTTTATGGTAGCAATGCTGCCAAGGTTATCGGACTGAAAACTGACCTCGAATTTTCGCGCCAAGCGGTCGAGAATCTCGAAGCCAATGTTGTGGCGTGTGTCGTCATAATCGGCGCCGATGTTGCCGAGTCCAGCTATTAGGTATTTCATAGAGTTATCAATTTTTTCTGCTGGCGCAATACCAAACAGTTTTTTTAGGAACGTGAACATCTTTTTGAGGATTAAAAAAATATCAAAAATAGCTTTCTATAATTTTGGGTTTTGTAAATAAAAAGTGCAAACGAGCTAATTTATAGTTTAACTTGCATACTAATTTTTGAAAACTACAAGCTCATACTCAAAAAAGAATTTTACTAACGAATTTAAATTTTAGACACGAATTTGAAGGCGAATTTAACTAATTACACGAATTTTTAAAAATCAATGATTTTTAAAAATTCGTGTTTAGAGCGCGCATTATGTGTATTTGTTACATTTTTATTTAGTTCGGTTTGCACTTTTATTTTACAGAAACTAATTTTTTAAATAATCAGTATAAAAATCAGTTGCAAAGATAGTATTTTGTGAAAAGCCAAATACTTTTTTGTTTTAAAAACATTTTTAAAATAGAAGATAAATTTTTAAAATATGATTTATAAAGGTGTGAAAAATCTTGATTTAACAATCTGATTCAAGCACCGATGTTGAATTTATTAGTTGAATCCGTGATTGAAAAATTAAAAAATAAATAAAAAGGATATTTTTAGGCATGATTACAACCAAAAACATCAAAAAACACTCTTTTAATAAAGTATTATTTTAAAAATATAAAAAAAAGATGTAATTTTGCAGCCTTATGAAATCAAGTACTATAAATTTAATCAAAACTATTCTTTTTTCGGTCGTTATTTTACTTTCTGCTGCTTGCAAAAGTGAGTTTGAGAAGATTCGCGCCAGTGGTGACGTAAAGAAAATGCTCGTGAAGGCCAACGAATATTACGATAAAGGAAAATACCAAGAAGCATCGGGCTTGTATGAGTTACTCATCAGTAGCTTGCGCGGTGGCTCGGATGCAGAGCGTGTGTTTTATAGATATGCCTACTGTCAGTACAACCTCGAAAAATATGTGACGGCATCTTATTACTTCAAAAACTTTGCACAGTCTTTTCCGCGCAGCGAGTTCCGTGAAGAAGCCGATTACATGAATGCGTACGCCGAATACAAGCAATCGCCTACATATAGGCTCGATCAGGTGCCAACGAATAAGGCCATCGAAGCGTTCCAGTTGTTCATCAATACGTATCCCGAAAGTGAGCGTGTGAAAGAAGCGAACAAATTAATTGATGTAATGCGAACTAAACTCGAACAAAAAGCGTTTGAAGAAGGTAACTTGTATTTTAACATCAAAGAATATCAGTCTGCTATCCGTGTATATGACAATTTGTTGAAGGATTTTCCAGAAACTCCGAAGGCTGAAGCGGTTCAATACCAAATCGTATTGTCATATTACGACTTTGCGGTCAATAGCGTCATTGCAAAGCAAGAAGAACGTTATAAAGGTGCTGTAATAGCTTGCGAAGACTACCTCGAAAAGAATCCAAAAGGTACTTATCGTAAAGAAGTCGCAAAAATACAGAGAGAAACAAGTAAAATATTAAAATCTATATCTAAATCTATATCAAAATGAGTGATATCAAAACTAAAGCACAAGGCATTGATCCAAACGTTCGCGCACGCGACGTACACAGTCTAGCTGCTGCTACAGGTAATATTTACGAAACCCTTTCTATCATCGCCCAACGCGCTCGTCAATTGCATATTGACTTGAAGCACGAATTGAATGCGAAGCTAGAAGAATTTGCTGTAAATGCAGATACAATCGAAGAAATACACGAGAACAAAGAGCAAATCGAAATCTCGAAATTCTATGAGCGTTTGCCGAATCCTGCCGTAATTGCACTCGAAGAGTTCACTACAGGTCAGTTGAAGCACCGTTATGTAGCAGAAAAAGGCGAAGTTACTTTCAAAAAGAAGTAATTGATTCGTTTTGTTTCAAATCTAAAAACGCCATGTTGTGATACAACATGGCGTTTTTTTATGGAAAATTGTCGCTGTAAAGCTATTCATAAATCTACAATAGACAATAAGCAAATTTTGTCGAAACTCGTTGGTCTTTGTTTATTGCTTATTGTTTATTGCTTATTGCTTATTGCTTATTGCCCATTGCTTATTGTCTATTAATTATTGAAATATGAAACTCTATCTCTTTTCACTAAAACTCCATACTATCAAGGCTTGCGCCAAAATATAAGTCGGCATCACAGCACCATCGAGTAGGTTTTTATGCTCGAGATTCGGTAGGAACTTTGTGAGCGCAATGCAAGCGTCAGAAAACATAAAAAAGGCTGCACCAATCCAAAGGTATTTCCAGTTCGAGGCCAAATGTGTTTGTTGTACGCTCGTACTCATGCACATCAATGCAATCACGCTTGCGTAACAGATGACTGGCACAAGCAGCGGCGCGGGTAAATTGGGTATCAGTACCGACAACAAACCAAATAAGAAAAACAAACTCACCAATCCAATTATGATGCTTTGGGTGTTGAGCTGCAATACTCCACCGTATCGCCAAAAGGCAATGCCGTATAGCAATTGCATCACAAAAAAACTAGCCAAACCTAACAGAAAAAACTGCTCGCCTTGAGGTACAAATAGTAAAAAAGTATCGCCCAAACAAGCAAAAACCAACGCTACAATCAGTATCGGAAATCGAAATTTTGTTTTTTGATATAAATAATAAGCCAATACTGGCATAAGCAGCATTTTGGTTATCATACGAGCCATTTCAAAATCTAAAAAGTAACTCAATGATAAGTAACTGACAGCCAATATGATATATAGTCTAAATTTCATGATGAGAAATTAAGGAAAATTAAGGGAATTAAAGAAATTAAGAAAATTAAAATAATATGCGAATATTGGGTTAAATTAACAAAAATAGGTGCATAGCACCGTACTCTTGGTAGAAAACAGTCAATAGTGTATAAATTAAGGTGCAGCGCACCGCCCTATAAATGTATTTTAATCAATTTTTATTAGAGAACGGTGCGATGCACCTAATAAAAACTAAAAAATACATATTTTCTACCAATAGGACGCTGTTCTACGGCTATTCAACTCAATATTGGTATGAAATAGAAAATGTATAAGTGCAGCCTATCGGTAACAAATGTGGCAAATTAATTAGCCAACTGCTTGGCTTCTATGATCCTTTCAATACCAATTGAAAGCAATAAAATAAAAACCCCGAAACAGCAATAATGTCGTTTCGGGGTTTAATAAATGGACTAAAGCGTTTTCACTTCAACGATTAACCGTTGTTGCGATGCACTAAATCTTTAGCAAATAAAATTTTGTTTTTCCAGTACTTTGTTGTGCTCACGTTTTCGATAACGATACCACGACTGTTCGTGCTATGTACACAAAAAACGCCTTCGGGTGTACTTTCTAAGACCATAGCAACATGCGAGATGCGCTTTTTG
>JAYUJV010000021.1:0-4084 GCA_043764975.1 Saprospirales bacterium | reverse complement strand
TGAAAACTAAGATAAATAGAACGCTGATTTGTCATGATTATCATGATAAAATCATGATTTTGTTTTAAAAAATCATGATTTATAATGATTTTTATAATAATTGTCATGATAAATCATGACAATCATTATAAATCAGCGTTCTATCCTTCTACGTTTTTTCTACAAATCAAAGTTGCTCCCCTTTATATTAATATTCTAAAAATCAATATTCACCAATTAAGTATTTAGACAGAATTTGTTTTAGTTCATTCATCGTATTTGTTATTTATTAATAAAGACAAACCGACAAAAATGACTACCTGACAATTTTGGCTAATTGCCTACTAAAAAAAATGAACATGAAAAAAATCTATGTTATAGCCTTAGGTCTTGGATTGCTTTTTGCAGGTGCAATCAGCTGCCAAAAAGATAAAGCAAACCTCAAATATGAAGCCGAGAGTTTGCAAATTCCAGCCGAAATACCTGACTATGCTGCTGTGTTGACTACGATTAATAAAAACGCTAGTCCTTTAACCAATGTCCCTACTGTCACTAAAGTACAGATCGACAACAATACGGCATTTTTGGGTAGAGTATTGTTTTACGACAAAAAAATGTCCATCAACAACACCGTAGCTTGTGGATCTTGCCACCATCAAGAACATGGTTTTGCGGACACTGGCGCGCAAAGTGTTGGTTTCAATGGCGGTGTAACGAGCCGTAACTCTATGTGTATCTGTAACACAGCTATTTCTAAAGGTTTTTTCTGGGACAAACGCGTGAGCAACATCAAAGACCTCGTGTTAGCACCAGTTCGTAACCACATCGAAATGGGTATGGAATCAAGCGATGATTTGGTTCAAAAATTAGCAAAAGTATCGTATTATCCTGGCTTATTTGAAAAGGCTTATGGTACAAAAAACATCACAAAAGAAAATATAGCCGAAGCATTGACTCAGTTTTTGAACTCTATGGTTTCGATGGATTCTCGTCACGATCAAGGTATGAAAAACAAATTTGCTAACTTTACTGCACAAGAAAAAGCAGGCGAAAAATTGTTTACCCAAACTTTAGGTTGTAACAATTGTCATGCTGGTACGAACCTCAACAACCCTTGGGGCGAAGAATCTGGCTCTGCCAATATTGGTTTAGACTTGAATTATACGGATAAAGGCATGGGAAGTTCAAACCAAAATGGTGGTATTTTAATTGATACAAACAATCCAAATTTTAATAAAGTAACTGAAGGCGTTTTTAAAGTTCCAAGTTTGCGCAACATTGCTCAAACTGGCCCTTATATGCACGATGGCCGTTTCAAGACACTCGAAGAGGTCGTAGAGCATTACAATTCGGGCGTCAAAATGCACCCAAATTTAGATTGGAACTTTATTGAACAAAAAAATGCAAGCCCAAATAGTCCGCCTAGTACTAAAAAATTCAACCTCAAAAAAGAAGAAAAAGAGGCACTCGT
This sequence comes from Saprospirales bacterium, assembly GCA_043764975.1. Lineage (GTDB taxonomy): Bacteria > Bacteroidota > Bacteroidia > Chitinophagales > Saprospiraceae > JAYUJV01. Next base: position 2,634 of record JAYUJV010000021.1, on the reverse strand, counting down.
GGCCTTCTTAAAAACGTTTTCTGACGATACCTATATGCACGATCCTAAATATTCAAATCCGTTTTTGAGATAGGGAATAAGTCAAAATTGTCAGTTAGTCATTTTTGTCAGTTAGTCTTTAATAATCAATACCTTAGACCATTTTAAACTACAATTAATGCTACCCAAGTATTGAATATTTATAAAAATAATTCATTTTATTAGAAAAGCGAGGCCTAACGGTACTCGCTTTTTTTTTGTTGTATTTCGTATAATAAACTTCGACGACGTTGAAGAACTCAGATATTCAGAGTATAATTATAATCTATGCTTAGAAAATCCGTTTTCATCCGCGTTTGCCAAAGGCATCCGTTTCATCCGCGTTCCTAAAACACAAAAGATATGAATCCAAGTAAGTAGTAACACGTATTTAAAATATCCAAGCAAACGCTGATTTACGCTGATTTTTTAAATTCCAATAAGTCGTCATGTTTTAATTATCAAAGTTTCAAATTGCTAATGATTCTTTTCGTACTTTTGCCAATCACAACTCGAAAAAATGATAGAAATTGCGATTGCGCTTTTTTCGATATTCATATACTACAACATACGAAGCAAAAAAGTGGAGGAAACACTCAATCAACCCTTGATGTCGGCTGCAAAAGCGGCGCTCAAAAAATACTACGGTTACGATACTTTTCGACCGATGCAAGATGAAATCATCTCTCGGATATTCAACAAACAAGATGCGTTGGTACTGATGCCAACTGGCGGCGGCAAATCGGTCTGTTTTCAGATACCTGCCATCGTATTGGACGGCACATGTATCGTGGTTTCGCCCTTGATTTCGTTGATGAAAGACCAAGTGGAAGGCTTGAAAAGTATAGGCATCGAAGCCGCATTTTTGAATAGCTCGCAAACGGCAAGTGAGCAACGCGAGATAGAAGACAACTTGTTTTATGGCCGATTGAAACTCCTTTACGTGTCGCCCGAAAAGGTCGTTTCGCAAGGTTTTTTGCCGATGTTAAAAAAAATACAAATCTCGCTTTTCGCGATAGACGAAGCGCATTGTATTTCCGCTTGGGGTCACGATTTTCGACCTGAATACACGCAACTAAAATTTATCAAAGCCCAATTTTCAGACACGCCAATGATTGCGCTGACGGCAACAGCCGATAAATTGACGCGTCGAGATATTCTGAATCAATTACAACTCGCTGATCCTGAGGTATTTGTGGCTTCGTTCGATCGCCCAAATTTGAGTTTGAACGTTCGGAGTGGACAAAAGCGAATAGAGCAAATCGTAGAATTTATAAAAACCAAACCGAATCAAGCTGGCATCATTTATTGCATGAGCAGAAAAGGTACGGAGGATTTGGCGGACAAATTACAGCGTCACGGCTTCAAAGCCAAATATTATCATGCGCAGATTCCTGCGGCCGAGCGCGCCAAAGTTCAAGAAGATTTTATCAATGACAATATCCAAATCGTGTGTGCCACGGTGGCTTTTGGTATGGGTATCGATAAGAGCAATGTACGTTGGGTCATTCATTACAATTTGCCAAAAAACATAGAAGGTTATTACCAAGAAATTGGTCGAGCAGGTCGCGACGGCACAAAAGCCGATACGATTTTGTTTTATAGCATGCAAGATGTGATGGTTATGCGCGACATCATGTCGCAACAAGAGAATTTTAATGCCGTCAATCACGAATTGCAACTGTCCAAGATGGAGCGTATGTTGCAATACGCCGATAGTTTGATTTGTCGCCGAAAGATGTTGCTCAATTACTTTGGCGAAAACTACGAGCAGAATTGTGGCAATTGCGATGTCTGCAAAAATCCACCTCAATACTTCGATGGTTCGGTATTTGCTCAAAAAGCATTTTCGGCCATTTCGCGCATGAACGAGCAAGTCGGCATGGGACTTTTGATAGATGTGTTGCGTGGTTCGCAACGCCAAGAGATTATCGGTAAAGGTTATGACAAGATCAAAACCTTTGGTGCAGGTCGTGATATTTCGTTCGCTGATTGGCAATTTTACCTCAACCAAATGGTCAATCAAGGCTTGTTAGAAATTGCTTATGATCTCAAAAATGTATTAAAATTGACCAATTTGTCGCAAAATGTCTTGTATAAAGGTCAAACGGTGCAATTGATACAAGCGTCAATCCAAAAAATACGGAAAGAAGAAATCAAGAAAGAGCAAGCACCAAAAGCGACTCGCGAGCGCTTACGCGACGAGTTGTTCGAGCTCTTGCGAGAGTTACGTCGCAAATTGGCGCAAGAGCGCGGCATACCGCCATACTTGGTTTTTTCAGATGCTTCGCTCGAAGAAATGGCTGCTAAAAAACCAATCACCGACGAAGATATGCTTAATATCAATGGAGTAGGCGAGCGTAAAATGGTCTTGTTTGGCTCTCCATTCATGGAAATCGTGAGGGATTTTGTGCGCAACAAAACCGAAGAAGGAGCTAATATACAAGGTGTTACGTATCTAAAAACCTTTGATTTGTACCAAAAAGGCATGAGCATAGATGCCATGGCCGCTGAACGCGGCATTGCCGCCATCACGATATATTCGCACTTGGCGTATTTATACGAAAAAGGCGAAAACATAGACCTCACGAAATACATCAGCAAAGCCGAAATCGT
>JAYUJV010000020.1:0-4097 GCA_043764975.1 Saprospirales bacterium | reverse complement strand
ATTTTCTTATCTGTTTCGTTGAAAATACCAAGCATTGCGGCCCAATGTTCATTGAATGTATAGTCCGCCTTGATACCGTTGTGATAAAATGCCCCATTGGTGAACCCATAAGTCATGCTGTAATTGTTGTTGAGTGGCGCGTCCACCATTTCGTAGCCGATGAAGGTATTAAAATAGCCAATCGTAAATTTTAATTTCGGTTTTGCCAAATACGTCACATACAATTGCTTTATGTTCGTAATCGAAGAACCAACTTCGCCATTTGCCTCTTCGGGACGTTTTCCCCAAGCCAAATCTGCCATAAAACCTACTTTTTTGTAATTTTTTTCGAGCTTAATATTTGCCATACCGATAGCAAACGTGCGCGAATTTCTGGTAAAAATGGTCAGTGGCGCAATGTTATGTGAGTTGAGTTGTACATACGCATCAATATTTCCACTTATCAAAAGTCCTTTTTTTATAGCAGAAATACTATCTGTTGGCGCAGCAGTTTGCGCTTTTAGATTTGTAGAAATAAAGATTAAAAAAACGAAAAAGTTGAGTTTTGACATAAAAAAGGTTGAATGAAAGAAAATACAAATGTAGCGAAATAAAGTAATAAGTCATTACTGTCGATAAGCCATTGCTATCAATTTGACTTTGATTATCAATGTTTTAGATTTTTTATTCAGTTTTCAAAAATAATCATTTAAGGTTTACGATACAAAAATTCTCCTAAAATAAGCAACATTCCGAGTGCCAAAAACCATTGAAAATAACTTTCTTTGGCCGTAAAAGCCATCGAAACACCTTTATTCGATTTTTCTAATTTACTCAATACCTGCTGAACATCGCTTGCTATGGCGGTTTCTCCACTCAATATATTGTAGTAATTTCCGTGACCGATGGCCGCCAATTCTTGCATCATTTTTTCATTGATTCGAGTTCGGACTGGTTGTCCTTTATCGTCCATTTTTACGCCACTTTGCCCAGCATATTGCATCGGAATAAATCCGCCATCGGGTGTGCCAACGGCAACTGTGCAAATCACAAGACCATCATCACTAGCCGTTTGAGCCGTTTTGACTGCATCATCTTCATGGTCTTCGCCATCGCTGATGACAATCAAGGCTTTGCCATGTTTATTTTCGGCTGCAAACCCTTTTTGAGCCAAACTAATGGCTGCGCCGATAGCCGTACCTTGAGTCGGCGCTTGGTCTGGATTTGCGGATTTGATGAACATTTGTGCAGCCGAAACATCTGCCGTAAGCGGCATTTGTAGGTAAGCGTTGCCCGCAAAAAAGATGAGGCCGATTCGGTCACCTTTTAAGGTTTCGGTCAGTTCGTTGGCTAATATTTTTGCGCGCTCCAATCGGTTCGGCGACACATCGTTGCAGAACATACTTTGCGAAATATCCAAGGCAATAAACACATCAGATTTTGAGTTTTGCGCTTCCTCTTTTCGCTCGCCCCATTGCGGATTCGCCCACGCCACAATCAAGCAAATGATACCCAGTAGCGTAACGCCTAATCGTATATTGTTTCGCTTATTCTCTTGATTATCAATGAGATACGATTGTAATTTTGCAGCCGAAAAACGATCTAATCGTTGCTGATTGGATTGGCGCAACCACCAGTACAAGCCAACAGAAATTGGTATAATTAACAAAGCCCAAAGGTGGAGCGGGTGTTCAAATCTAAACATGGTGTGTGGTTATTCTTTTATGTAACTATCGTGTTGGCTTGTTTATTCATTTTCAGTATATTTCAAAATTTCTTCTACTAATTGAAATACTAAGGTACAAGATTCTGATTTTTGAGGCGTATTGTTTGCATGAAATTCCAGATTTCTTTTGGCTCTTTTTATAGCTAAATCTTCTCTTGATATATTGGTTTTCGGGTCTATAGATTTGAGAACAAAGAAGATTTTGTCTGTTATATTTTTGCTATCTTCATCATAAACTACACCAAAAGGTTTAAGATAGGTATTGATTTTATCATAATACAATTTCCGATTCATGCCACCGCCTTGATGGTCTTCAAAATGAAGCAACAACCAATATTCAAAGGCTTGATTTGACCATGCTGTTTTGAAACCTAGTTTTGCTGCTTTTTGAATGGCTTCATCAAAATCAAGGAAATCATCTTTGTCGAAAACGCACCAAACTTGGTCATAATCCCCTTGTTTTCTTAATTCTTCTGCTCTATTTACCAATGAAAGCGTGTTATAACCTAATCCAACAGTTTTAATTGTAGCTGTTTTTATCTTAAAATTTCTAAAATAATCGGGTTCTGTATTTTTTCCTTCGCAAACGATTAAAAAGGATTGTTTTTTTTCTATTATTGGTTTAGTCCTTTTTAAATCTAGCTTATTTGCAATATACTTTTTTTCTGATAATGATTGATTCTGTGCTTTTCTACGCACCATTTTTTCTACTTGTTTGTTTTTCATTTTCATATCCAAGTAGATTTAAAGGTTTAGCATTTTATCAAAATCAGCTAAATATGGAATTGCACCATAACGGCCCTCTGTATATTTTTCTTCAAAAGTATCATCTTTTCTGACGCCTTTAATATCAGACAGCGAATATAGATTAGCTGAACCATAGCGATTTTTTTCCACAAACCAAATTTGATCTCGGCGGAAAATAGAACGATTTAAGAAATTAGTATTATGTGTATTAAAAATCAATTGTGCATTGTTTGGATTGCCAGTTTTTGAATTAAAAATTTCTAAAATTTTGTAAACTAAATTTGGATGTAACTTGGCATCGAGTTCATCAATAAATAAAGTTTTTCCTTCTGAAAGGGTGTTTAAAATTGGACCTAATAGGGCAAAGTACTTTTGAGTACCCATAGACTCATCTTCTTCCATAGAAAATCGAACAAAATCAATGATATTTTTATTTTCGTCAAATTTATTATGAAATGTATATACACCTGAAATAATGTCAGAATCTTTGTCTTCTAAATCTTCATCTGCAAGTTTTATTATCATTTTTTTCAACTGTAAGGACATTTTTAGTGGCAAATCTTCAATATTTAATAAACTAGGCTCAACATCTTCAATGCCAATGTCAGCAGATTTTAATAAATTTAGTATCTCTTTTTTCTTATTTTCTTTTTTAAGCTCACTTATTGTGAACCCCATATAACCTCCTTCATTTAAGCCAGAAAGGATATATATTTGTTTCCTTACAAACAGTATAATTTTAGTAGCTAATGGATCGTTCTCCATATCGGCTTTTGATAAAAGTAGAGTATTGGTTTTAATTCTTTTTTTTTCGATTAAATCACTGACTTTGAATGAGTTGTGGATTTCAAATTCTTGTTCTTGACGATAAAAAAGCTGTTTTTCTTTTGTTTTGGGGCGATGAAAAAGCCATTCAGAAACAATTTTCTCCTTAGTTACCTCAAAACCATAACGGTACATTTCATTGTCTAATATGAATACTATTTCAAATAATGAAGGAGCATTTTCAGTAGTAGTATTTAAAAGGAAAGGAACAGTATCAATTTCTCTACTACTTTGAGTTTCGGCAGAAGTCAAAATAAACTTTTCAACAAACTTCATAGCATCTATTAGTTTGCTTTTCCCACTTGCATTCGCACCATAAATTACGGCGCTTTTAAGTACTCGCAATCCGAATTGTGGCAAACTAATGATATTTTCTTGCTCTCTCGTTGTTTTATCCGCTGACGCAATCATACTTAGCTTGATTTCGTCGCCAAATACCTTATAATTTTTAACTGTGAATTGCAGTAACATTTTTATATAGTTTAGTTTATTTGCAAATATAACGCAAATTTACTTATTTTAGTTTATTTTATTTAAAAATAAAGGCAATATTTGGAAAATATTTACAAATATTGGTTTTATTTTCTAATTACTTTCTTCTATCAAAAAACAACATCAAAGCTCGCACGTAAGCCTCGGTAGTAGAAATGTGTAGCGTTTCGGCGCCAGATTTTGCAAAATGTTGTTTGAATTCGGTTTGTTGTTTTTCAAAATGTTGAGCATATTGAGCGCGTACTTTTGCGCTCGAAGTATCGATGCACAAGACCTCGTCCGTTTCGGCATCGCGGACGTAGAGTAGGCCGATGTCTTCGAGTTTTGC
>JAYUJV010000019.1:0-11908 GCA_043764975.1 Saprospirales bacterium | reverse complement strand
CCACAAGTCACAGATAATGAGCTATATGTGTTAGATACGGGCGGCACACTACACATCTTCGCTCGCGAAGCACCAAACAATTAAAAAAATAATTTATTTACAACATTAAAAAATAAATCTATCAAAAAAATAGATGGTACAACCAATAGTTATAAATTCACCAAAATTTATAATTTATTTATAAAATATTGACAATCAATAAATTAAAAAAGCATTATCCCAGAATTAAACTTGGATAATGCTTTTTTAATATCGTTAATCTATATTTTTCGATTCAACGTCAATACTTTTAGCATCAAGCGAGGAAGTGATTTAGCAGGATTTCGGTTACGAAGATTCAAGTACCAACCTATCTTTTTCAGAATCGGAATTTTATGCGTTTCCACAAATTCGATGAGCGTGCCATCGTGGCTCTCGATGTAGCTAAAATGCCCTGCGGCTTCGCCCATGTCAAAACTATTGGCGCTGTCCACCGTAAAAGGATAGCCTTTTGCTTCACATTTTTTGCGCATCGCATCCATGCCTTGTATATCAAAACACAAGTGGATAAAACCTAAATCGCCCCAAAAACGGCCTTCAAACATCTTGCGCGGCGTGCGGCCTTGCACTTGCACCAACTCAATCTCGCTGCTACCAAGCAACTCACTGAACGGCCCTTTGCGCGCTTGCGAGTGGCGCAACAAGACCCTACGCATAGGGTGCGTACCGCCTTTGAGCGCATCAAAATCATCGAAAGTTTCGGTTTTGTCGTATATCACGGTGTCGTAACCCAACAAATCGCTGTATATCTCGCGCGCACGTTCGATGTCGGTCGTGCCGATAATCGTACCGCTACAACCGCCAGTCGTGCCTTTACTATCCGCAAACCAATCGTTGCCTTGCACCATTTGGAACATATTGCCGTAAGGATCGGCCACAAAATAGGTATCGTTTCCGAGCGGATCTTTCCGCATATTCGATATTTTTAGCGAAAGCGATTTATGATAATCCCAAGTAGATTGTACGTTTTTGCTCTTGATTTTGGCTGCAAATATGCCCAAATCACCGATTTGTATATCAAAATCGGCAGCCACTGGCACTCGGCTCGTGTATTGCCAAATCTCGAAACCACCACCGCCATTGGCATTGATGGCGAGTACGGCGTGTCTATCGCGCGGCTCATGGCCAGTATATGGCAACATCAACGCGGCAGTTGCCGCTTCGTCGAATATCGGAATGTCTTGCCAAAAAGCGCGGCGATACCACGCCCAAGCATCATATACTTTCGGAATCCCAATCCCAATCTGTTGTATGCCAGCGATTAGCGGTTCTGTTATCATAACTAAAAATAATTTACACGTTATTTAGGTATAAAAAAACATTAGCAACGATTTTGACAACGTTGCTAATGTTTTGATGAAATATTAAATAAAACTTCATCAAAAATTTAAGTAAAATTTTTTATTTTATCTAAAATTTGATGCTACGATGGAAAGTCCCTCCGTTTTACTCCTTCCCTTTTTGGGAAGGTTGGGATGGGGCTTATTGTTTAGTAGGTCTATTAAAATGGTAAATCGTCAAGGTTATTGCTTGGCATAACTGGTTCTGAACCAAAATCTGGGAACGAACTGTTTGTAGCAGGTGGTTCAGATTGTGGCATAGAGTTGCTCGGCACCGATGAGCCGCTATTGCTGCCAGTCGAGTTTTCGATGCGCCATGCGTTTAGATTTGTGAGGTATTTACCGTTCCACTCTCGGCCACGAAGGTCGAAATGTACTTTAGCCTGTTGGCCTTCGGCGTAGTTGTCCAATACCGCGCATTTGTCTTGCGTCAATTGAAACTTGATGACTTGTGGGTAGTTACCCGATTCGATTTCTAACACGAATTCACGTGCTTGAAAACTCGCTGTTTTGCTCTCTGTCGGAAATATTTTGAGCAACTTTCCTTCTATCTCGAATGACATATTTTTTTTATTTTAAGAATGATATAGTAATAATGATTAATGTAATAAAAAAAATAACGTAATATATTGGTAATCAATACATTAAGACAATTGAAAAAATCGTTTGATTGTCTAATATTATTTGCTTTTCAAAACAAGGTCAAAAATAATTATTTTTAATCATTATTTTAAAAATAAAGTCAATTGAAAATATTTTTTTATCAAAATTTAATTTTAAAAATGTTTTGTACTACTTGATCATAGTAGTTTTGAAATATAAATTTCAGTGTTTTGATTATTTTTAATCTTAATTTGCAATAGACAATAGGCAAATTTTTGCTGGGAATAGTTGCTAATTGCAAATTGTCTATTGTATTTATTTAATTATTCATACTCAAAATCCGCTTCAAACGTCAATTTTTCGTTGGTTTCGAGGTCATTAAACGCCAGTTGATAAGCGTGTAACGCAATTGCATCTTTGCGATACGGCACAATAGAACCATATTTTTCATCGCCCAATATCGGGCAACCGATAAACGAAAGTTGCGCCCGAATCTGATGAAATTTGCCAGTCAGTAACTGTATATCAAGCAAATATCCATTTTTGAGTGCCTTTTCGACACGATATATCAAGCGACACTCATGTGCATCTTTACGTGGCGAAGTATAGATTTCGGCTTTTTTGAGTTTATTGTTCACATATATATAATGTGTCAGTGTCGCCGAATCTACCGACGGTCGTTGCGACACGATGGCTTTGTAACGTTTGGTGGTGCGATGTTCCGCAAATTGTTGATTGAGCAATTTGAGCGCGCTTTTCTTTTTGGCCAACACCAACACACCACTCACAGGCCGATCTAAACGATGCACCACGCCCACAAACGGCTCGCGTTTAGGTTGTTGCGTTCGCAAATAATCGCTCACCATGTCTTGCACCGAATCGAAGCCAATCCATTGCTCCACATTCACGCCAGCTGGTTTATGTACCACAATATATTGTGCCGTTTCGGATATGATGTTTAGCTTTTGCATAAGGTGCGGAATATTTTTTTTGCAAAAATAAAAAATTTATGTCGAAAATTGTAATTTGCAAGTGCGCCCAATTGGTAATTGGGCGTATCACGTTAGTATATTTGTAATCGCAACACGAAAGTGCGGCCAATTGGTAATTTGCCAACTACTTTTATATATCTTTAATTACGCGACACGCCCAATTACCAATTGGCCGCACTGTAATGTTCAATTATCAATTGAACGCATGCAAAAAGGTTTTGACCAAGCAGGTTTTACGATTTGCCAAATCGTGTCCGAATAATCGCGTGCATCGAGCATATTGAACAATACGCTTCGATGAGGAAGGCTTTGAAAATGTAGTGCTGTCGCTTTCCGATCTTCCAAGACCACAAAATTTACCTTACATTCGGCCTCTACTTTTGCATATTCTGAGTTTAAGTCGGCAATCGTCTTCTTTACCCAATCATAAAATTCGTCTGGCACACGATCCAAAATATCATCAAATGGCAACTTATTTTTCAAGTGTTCCCAAATATCGGTTGTCGAAATTTGCGTCACAATTCGGTGCAAACGCACGTATTCCTCAAACTTTACTTTTAGGCGCACACCGTTCTGAAATTTTAATACAAAACCTTCTCGATTGTCGCTATACAAAGATTTCAAAACTTGAATATCTTTTACGCCATCATGTTTCGCAACTAACTGAAAACCAATATCTTGCAAGACTTCATCAGCACCAGTTTCGTTGTCAATGACCGCCAATAAAACCAAATCCTCTGTCGAACCATAATCGACTACGATTCGGTTTTCGGGGTAAATAATTTCAAAAAGGTAGGTTTTTGACTTATCCAGCAACGTATAAACGTGCGCATATCGCGTATGCAATATATGCGTAGCGCGCAACGCTTGTTCGCTCGTGAACGAGCCGCGTGAGGCAATATATGGCACATCGTGTAGCCAATACAAAATACCCAACGAGCCATCCATTTTTTCAAAAACCTCAAATGGCTCGCTTGGCGCAATCGGCGCAGCGGACTCTCCGAAATTAAAAAATTTCTTGAATGGTCGCGCCACTACCGCGCCATTTCCGTCAAGGATTAAGCCGCGACACGCCATCGTGACTTCGTCCCAAAGTCCTTCGTATTGTACCGTTGGCGTATAATTATAGATATATAAATCTGCCGTTGGATGTTTGTTACAGACGATTTTTCGCTCGGCGATATATTGCGTTAAGTTATTAAAAGTCATTGTTTTTGTATTTTAACACAAATATAAAGCCTTACTACGCAACGTATTTGCGTAGTAAGGCTTTATATCAAGTTATTTTCAAGGAAATCATTTTTTATTTCAAAAATGCCTTTTACAACGACACTTCATCACCTATTTTAGGAATTTCGATATTTGCATTTCCAAACGCAGCATCGTGCAAATAGGTTTTGTACTTCGTTTGCGTATCTATTTCGCCATGTACTAAATAAAGATTTTTGAGCGTTGGTGCTTGATTGGCAAGCACATCGAGCATTTCTTTACGGTCGCCATGCGCCGAAAAAGAATCCATCACTACTACTTCTGCATTTACTTTTTTCTTTTGACCAAACAAATACAACTCTTTCTGACCATTACGCAGCGCGCCGCCAGGCGTATTGGGTGCGCAATAGCCCACAATGAGTATCGTATTTTTAGGGTTTTCGACACAATTGAATATGTGGTGCTTCACGCGGCCAGTGTTCGCCATGCCCGATGCACTGATGATGATGCAAGGCGTGGCACTCTGATTGAGCTGCTTCGATTCCTCTGCCGTGCGGATATATTGCACCGAACGGAAGCCAAACGGATTCGGATCGTTATTCATATAATCGTGCAATTGACTATCGTAACACTCGGGGTGCTGACGGAAGACCTCGATAGCATTTATCGAAAGCGGACTATCCACATATACTGGCACTTCGGGCAACAATTGCTTATCATAGAGTTGATTGAGCATATACAACAGCTCTTGTGTGCGGCCAATACTAAACGCTGGAATAATCACTTTTCCGCCTTTACCTACGCAAGTTTGGTGTATCGCACGCGCAAAACGCTCAAATTCGTTGGGTGCAGATTCATGTTCTTTGTCACCATACGTCGATTCGGCAATCAAGTAATCGACAGGTAACATCTGCTGCGGATCGCGGAGTATCGGACGATTCGGACGACCAATATCGCCCGTAAAACCGAGGCGTTTTTCTACGCCATTTTCCATGATGTATAACACCACACTTGCGCTACCGAGTATATGACCGCTGTCGCGAAACATAAACTTGATGTCAGGCGAAATAGCCGCCCATTGCTCATAATTGATGCTCACAAATTGCTGCACAGTTTGTTGTGCATCAGCGATACCATATAGCGGCTCTTTGAAGGCCACTTCGGATTTTATGCCTTTTGCGCCTTGTTTTTTATGATATTGTGAATCATTTTCTTGTATCTTTGCACTATCGAGTAGCATCAATGCCGAAAGGTCGCGCGTGGCGTGCGTGGCATATATAGCACCTCGAAAACCATCTTTTACGAGTTTTGGCAAACGCCCGGTATGGTCAGTGTGCGCGTGCGAAAGCACGACACAATCAATGGTTTTGGGATCAAAAAGCCATTCGTTATTGAAGTTTTCCATGCTTTCGGTATCGCCTTGGTAAAGGCCACAATCGAGCAAAATCGTAAAACCACTATCGAGCGTAATCAAGTGTGCCGAACCTGTTACTTCTTGTGCTGCGCCGCAAAATTTTATTTTCATAATATGTTTAAATTGAAAAAAGTGTAACTACTTAGCCGTTTTGAAGGAGTAGGATAATTTTCAATCACTCTGATTGATTTTTACAATAAGCAATGGACAATAGACGATTAAAACCGAGCATTACATTCATGCTGAAATCTAAATTTTGCTTATTGTTTATTGCCTATTTTAAACGAGTAATTAGCAAAAGCTGTGAAAAATTTATTTACTTACTAATGGCTAAATTTTTACAAAAACGTATTGATTCAGCAAATTTACAATACTATTTTCTTACATTTTCATAAAAAATCAAAATCATGTATTATTTATCTATATTAATGATGTTTTTATTGGGTTCAATGACCAATTGCACGACTCAAAAAGCAGTTTCGACGAGTGCAGAACTACAAAAAACAGTAAGCGATACGCTAAAACCGCGCATAACTAAAAAGAAAAAATACGACACCAAGCAATGGACAAACGTGATAGAAGCCTCGCCGAGTATCGGCTTGGATATTCGATACGCGACGCCCAATAACTTTACAAAAGCAAAAATCTATGATTGTGCCGCTTGTTATTTGCGCCCTGCGGTAGCGGCTGCCTTGGCAAAAGCGCATGAAAATTTACAAAAACAAGGCTTGGGTATAAAAGTATTTGATTGCTACCGACCTCGTCCGTATCAGCAACGCTTATGGGACAAAGTGCCGAATCCAGATTATGTGACGCCACCAGCCAAAGGCTCTATGCACAACCGCGGCATGGCCATCGACTTGACCATCGTGGATAAAAACGGAAAAGAATTGGAGATGGGAACGCCTTATGATTTTTTTGGCGAAAAAGCACACCACGATTACGATAAACTACCCAAAGATATACAAGCCAATCGGACTTTGTTGCTCAAAACCATGGAGCAATTCGGCTTCAAACACATTCGTACCGAATGGTGGCATTATTCGTTCGAGGGCAATTTGTACGATTTTTCGGATTGGGTGTGGGAGTGTGAGTAGTTTTTGTTTGGATAAACGTATTGAAATAGGTAAAGTATAGATCAATTGAAGTATGTAGATAACAAAAAGTACGCACCAGCAAGAAAGCCTCGTAGATTTGTTGTGAATCTACGAGGCTTGGTATTTTATGAATAAAATTACCGTATTTTACTTGTTGTTGTCATGGGATGTACTAATTCTGCTGGAAAGTCACTTCAAGTGTAAGCGATTGCGTATTACTTGAATCAAAAAATCTATGCTGAATAAGACATCAATTTTTTTTAGAACTACTGTTAGGTTTCATTTTGCGGTGTTGAATCGCTCAATGCTACGATTTTTATACAGTAATGTCTTCTACCAAACGTGAGATTTGGTTTAGGCGTTCTTGATCCAAAGCATAGTAAATATATTTACCATGACGCTCAGTAATCACGACACCACTACGACGCAAAATCGCTAAGTGTTGAGAGGCTACTGATTGCTCTAAACGTAATTTTACGTAAAGGTCTGTCACAGTCAATCGCTCGCTCTCCTCCAAAAGGTCGATTATCTGTTGACGTAATTTGTGGTTTACTGCACGTAAAACCAAGACTGCTTTACGCAGTTCAGCGTAATCTAAAGCGATGTCGCTCTTGCCCTTTTTTAGGACGATTGTTTCGTTTTTCTTAGCCATAATATGTTTAAAATTTTGATAAAGTAATACTCTCTCTCATATACTAAAACTGTACCAAAATGAAATATTACTTTTTTATCTAAAGTATAAGTTCCCTGAAAACGAAGCTAAAATACAACATATTTTATTAAAATAACAAATTTTTAGATATATATTTTTCAATTTTTTTTTAAAATATTTTTTTTGCCTGAGTTATGTTTGGTTCTTTTAAATATTCTGGTGTGAAGTAAGCGATATTTTCAAACGCCTGATTATCAAATTGTTGCGCAGCCAAGGTCACTAAATGTGCCGCCGAACAATGTTCATCTTTGAACACCGCATAAGGCGAAGTGAGCGTTTCGCGCAATTTTGGCGCGCCATTGCCCGAAAAAATAATTATTTTTTTTTCTTCAAAAAAATCGCTAAACGATTGATCATCAATTACCTTAGATTTGGCATTTTTTAATATATCGTTTTTAACATTATATAATCCGCTATAAACTTCCATACGTCGCGCATCTATCATGGCACAATAAATCGCATCGGGATTTAGGTGTTTTTGAGCAGTCGCGTATGCAATGCTACGCAAAGTATCTACCGCAATCAGCGGAATATTGAGTGCAAAACAAATGCCTTTTGCCGTTGATGCACCAATCCGCAGCGACGTGTAAGATCCTGGCCCTCGACTCAAACTAACTGCATCTAAATCAGAAAGTTGAGCATCATGATTTTTCATAATCTGTTCTATCATCAATGTCAAGGACGCTGCATGGTCTGATGGCTTGTCATTTTCGACCAGAAAAAGCAGTGTTGTGCCAACACTAAGTGCTACCGAACAACGTTCGGTAGCACTTTCGATATGTAATATTAGAGGATTTTTTTTCATGTTTTTTTCATGTTATTTTACACTAAAACCATTGATAGAATCTGCCTTCGGATGCACAAATGCCAAGGCGCCTTTTTCGTCTTCGGCCATCAAAATCATACCGTTGGAGCTGATGCCTCGCAAGTCGCGTGGCGCAAGATTCGCCACCACTACCACTTGTTGCCCTACGATTGCCGCTGGCTCAAAATGATTGGCGATACCCGACACAATCTGACGTGTCTCGAAGCCCAAATCGACTTGTAGTTGCAAAAGATTTTTTGAACCCTTCACTTTTTCTGCCGCTACGATTGTACCTGTGCGCAAGTCTATTTTTTCAAAATCATCAAACACAATCGTGTCTTTGATTGGTTTATAATCTATCGTAACTGGATTGGCTGCAATATTGGCTGCATCAGTATCTTCCAGTTTCTTGATTTGCGCTGCAATGACTTCATCTGGAATCCGCGTGAACAAATGCTCTGGTTCGCCAATTTGATGTCCTTCGGGTACAAGTAATTGCCCTTCGGCTAATGTTTCCATGAGCGCCAACAGTTCGCCGTTGTCTTTTATGGCTGGCAAACGCAGCATATTTTGAATCTTATCCGACGTGAAAGGCATAAACGGTCTGCAAGCTACACCGATAGCTGCCACAATCTGCAAAGCAGTAGTCAATACCACTTTTACTTGTTCTGGTTCAGTTTTTTGGCGCGACCAAGGCTCATTGAATTGCAATAATTGATTGCCGATACTACTTATTTCCATCAAAGTCTTCAAGGCATCACGGAACGAATAGGCTTGTATGGCGTCTCCGATTTCGTGCAATTTGTCGTGCAAATCCACCAATTCCATGTCAATAAATGACGTTTCGTGGGCATCTTTACTACTCGAAAAATGCTCGTTGTAGTCTATTTCTGGCACGATACCACCATAGTTTTTATTGATTAACACCATGACGCGATTGATAAAATTGGCTACATTGTTCACCAATTCGTTGTTGTTCGTTTCCTGAAAACCCTTCCAAGTAAACTCGCTATCGCGTTGTTCGGGCATATTACGCACCATATTGTAGCGCAACACATCTTCTTTGCCCGCAAATTCGGCCACATACTCATGCACCCAAACCGCCCAATTCTTCGAGGTCGAAATCTTGCGCCCTTCTAAGTTCATGAACTGATTGGCTGGCACATTGACTGGCAAAATAAATGCTTCGCCGTTATCGCCTTTGTAGGCTTTGAGTATGGCAGGAAAAATCAAGCAATGAAATACAATATTGTCTTTGCCAATAAAATGAACCAAGGCCGTATCGTTGTCTTGCCAATATGTTTTCCAATCTTTATTGTTGTCCAAAGCCCATTGTTTGGTCGCCGATATGTAGCCAATTGGCGCATCGAACCAAACGTAGAGTACTTTGCCGTCCGCACCTTCTACTGGCACTTTGATTCCCCAATCCAAATCGCGTGTGATGGCACGAGGCTCTAAACCACCATCGAGCCAAGACTTGCATTGACCGATTACGTGGGCTTTCCACTCGCTTGGATCATGCAATTGCTGACCGTCCACGTTGCCTTTTTCGATGTATTCGCGCAACCAATCGGTATAGCGGTCGAGTGGTAAATACCAATGCGATGTCGGTTTCAGGATTGGCGTAGCACCACTGAGCGTAGAGCGCGGCGCAATCAAATCCGTAGGGCTGAGTGTAGAGCCGCAACGCTCGCACTGGTCGCCGTAAGCATCTGGGTTAGCGCATTTCGGGCAAGTACCGACAATGTAGCGATCTGCCAAAAACTGATTGGCGGTTTCGTCGTAATATTGTTGTTCTGTTTTTTCTACAAATTCTTTGTTTTTCAACAAGTTGAGAAACATCTCTTGCGAGGTTTCGTGGTGCAACTGAGAAGATGTACGGTGAAAAATATCGAACTGAATCCCCATTTTCTGGAACGTGTCCCGAAATTGAGCATCGTATTTATCTATGATGTCTTGTGGCGAAACGCCATCTTTTTTGGCCCGTATCGTGATGGCTGCGCCATGCTCATCGGAGCCACATACATACACCACATCTTTACCCATGAGGCGGAGATACCTAGCAAAAATATCGCCCGTGAGGTAAGCACCCGCCAAATGGCCGATGTGCAATGGCCCATTGGCATAAGGCAACGCAGAAGTAATGAGGTATCTTTTTTTATCGAACATTGAATTTCATTTTTTATCTTAAAAAAGACCACAAAGATAAGCTAATTTTTATAAACCTTTTATGCGAAAGCAAAACAAGTTTTTGAAAGTGCTAATATATTGGCGTTTCTAAAAAAGAGTTTAGTTTGTTTGACTTTTAAAAATAAATTTTATTGGTATGATGTTTAAAATCAATTCATTAAAAACTATAATTTTTACAATAAAATATTCATCTTGTGTGATTATTTAACAAAACAAAATCAAAAAAATTATGAAAAAAGTACTTTTACCATTCTTTATGTTATGCCTATTCGTAGGCTCTGTTCGTGCCAAAAAGCTAATTGTTACTTCTGCTGGCGACAACGCAACTTCTCCTAGCGTTGGTATGCTAAGATATTTTGTAGGTGTTGCAACAAGTAAAGATACCATTACGTTTAGTGTGAAAAAAGTTACGTTAGTTGCTACTATCAGCATTGACAAAGCAATAAACATTGATGGCAGTAGCATGGGATCAGTTACCATTGATGGCAACAAGGTCTGTCAGATATTCGATACTTCGATCTCTTTTGATAAGGCTTATTTTAAAGGCCTGAATATAGTTAATGGATACAATAATAAAAGTGATTACGCTTTTGGTGGTGGTATGAATGTATATTCTGCTTTTGGAAGAATCTATATAGAAAACTGTACTTTCCAAGGAAATGAAGCAAAAGCAGATGGAAATACAGATGGACAAGGTGGAGCAGTAAGGAGTTATGGAGGTGAATACAGAAATTGCTATTTTTTAGACAACAAAATCACAGGAACAAGCCCAACTAGTGGCGGTGGAGGTGTTTTAGCAATTAATAGTGTTTTTATAAACTGTGTTTTTGCAGGAAACGCTGCAAAATATGCTGGTGGACTTAGCGTAGATTCAAAATCAAAAGTATATAACTGTACATTTGCGGACAATAAAGTTAGTACTGATGAGTCTTATTCAGTTGGCGGACTTGCTGCGTCCATAGGTGCTGAAATAATCAATTGTGTTGCTTACAACAATACAACTTCGTCAGCAAAAATCAGTAACATAGATGATTCTAATCTCAATGCTAAGGTCTCTTTTTGTGCCATGGAAAGTACCAATAAATTGGTGGGTTTAAATAACAATGTTGCGCTCACTGCATCGCCTTTCAAGGGTGGTACAGGCAGTGATAAGTATAGTCTTGCGGCAAAATCAGCATGTATAGATAAAGGAACAATTGTCGGTATAGAAGTCTTGAAAAAAGACATCACTGGCAAAGATCGGATTCTTGATGGCAAGATTGATATTGGCGCATTTGAATACAGTCCTATAATAAGTGCTCACGAGGCAATACTTGATGCTGATTTTCAAGTTTATCCGAACCCAGCAGCAGCTACACTTTTTATTTCTGGACTAAGCGACATCACAAGTTTGAGTATATTTGACACCGCAGGTCGTATGCTTTTGCAAACAAATGATAGCAGTAACACCATTAATATCAGCACATTAGAAAATGATATTTTTGTTTTAAAAATAAGTACAAAATCA
>JAYUJV010000018.1:0-11911 GCA_043764975.1 Saprospirales bacterium | reverse complement strand
ATAAATTTAATAATAATTCGTATGTGATATAATCTTCCATCTGCAAATTTAGCACTTTTTTCTTTATTCCACTAAAATTGTCAGACAACCAAACATTTTCATCTATTAATGAATAACTTCTATTACAAACCCATTTTGAACCTTCATCTATACCCTCAATCGTATTGCCGTCTTCAAATACATCACCATTTTCGTACAGGTAATATGCGTAAGTCCACAATAAATTTGCAATTTTGCTTGGATCTAATTTATAGAATTGAATTTGTAGTTCTGGAAGACCAATTGCATTCATTCCAGTAGTATCCATGATAATTTCGTTTTCATTTGAACCAGTTATATTGAACATTCGCACGTTACAGATTGTGTCCAAAACATGAAATCCACCATCTTCCAAATCATGTAAATAAGTACTTGGTTTTAATAATTTTTGCCCATGAACAGAATATATAATTTCGGGCTTCATGACCTTAATGACAGCTTCCAAAATATCGACATATAATGGTAATCTTTGTTGATAATCCAAGGTGCGCGACATGAAATCGCTGACTAAAACTTCAAAATTACATTTTTTTGATTCATCATGGGCTTCTTTCCAATGCCAATTTTGACGAAATGCCTCTTCGGGAATTTCTAATGGTTTATCTTCATTTGTGAATGCTACAATACATTGTGCAGGAAATTTTGCATCTTTCAAGACCACTTCAAAGTTTGGAAAAGCAAATATAATAGAATTATCCGAACTATTATTGACTACGTTTTTATATTTTTTCTGAATTTCTAAAAATATTTTTTCGACCTCAATTTGAGGTTTATGCTCGAATAAAAGTTTGCACATCAGCATCTGTGGGAAAATATTCATTTTCTCAACTTTGTTTTCTTTCTGTTTGTTTTTTAAGAAATTAAAAAGACCCATATTTATTTATTTATTTTATAAATAATTGATAAACAATAATTTAGTAAATTTTTACAAAATTTTTTGAAGATTCTTCTTAAAATAAATTGCGCTTTGTTCAGCGCTTTTCATAGAGTTGATGGCATAATTTCCGCCTTGTTCGATGTAAAAATACTGAAGCCCCGACTTAACTGGATCTGGCAAAAGTTTTATATAATCTATCGAGCCATTGCCCAGTTCAGTATAATCTCTTGTGATTTTGTCCATGTCTTTGATGTGCCACATTGCATATCGACCTGGTTGTTCATCTATCAATTGTTGAGGTGTAAACTTGGATGAGTGCATGACCCAGTACATATCCATTTCGATTTTTACCAAATGCGCATCAGTTTCTTTCAGTATAACGTCAAATCCATTTTTACCATCGTGTTCATCGAACTCAAAACCATGTATGTGGTAGGCAAAATCGAGTCCCGATTGTTGGACTTGCGCTCCAATAAGGTTCAATTTATGTGACATCAATTTGAAGCCATCTATCGTGCGTTGTTCGGGCGAAAGCCAAGGCCAAGTGATGAATTTGCTATCGATTTTTTTGCACCATCTATACATCTGTCCACAAATCGCTTCAGGTCATCTTCTGATTTTTCTAAATACGGCGAAAATCCATAATGGCCACTCGTGACCGTCAAGCCCAAATCATCGAGTATTTTCTTAAAATCTACTGATTTGAAACCATAATATTTATCAGCAGCATCTTCATATCCATAAATTTCAAAATCTTTGTAACCCATTGATTTTAAAGCCTTTAGCGTCGAAACAGCGTCTTTAGCCATTTCATCGCGGATAGAGTAGAGCTGATAACCTAACTTATAAGTATGTTTTTTGAATCTTCAAAAATTGAATTTGAAAACAAAGGAGTAAGGCTTAAAAGACTTGCATTTTCAATAAATTTTCTTCTATTCATGTTCGTAATTTCACGTTAATATTAATGACAAAATGAAATCAAATCGAGATTGTGTTTGATACAAAAATCTATATTTTCCAAAATTCCTTTTAGGTGTTCGTAAGCAAATTCGCGTTCGTCTGGATCGTCTTGCAATTCGTCAATATTTTCTTGAGTTATGTTCAAAGCCGTTAATTTTTTGCTGATATTTGCTAGTTCAGAATGTTTTATTAGGCCAATCACTGGAAAGTCAGTGATAGCTGGCAAAGGAAAAGGATGCGCTTTTTCAGGTAAAAAAGTATCTTCTATATTGAATTTAGACATGTCAAAATCTTCTTCGAGCACCGAATTGATTAAATCTGTATCATAACCCAATTTTATTTCTTGACTATATGGTAGTGTAGAGCCCAAAGTTGCACAAAGTCCTATAAAAGCATAACCGTACATAAAACCAGCATCTTTATCATATTTATTGCCTTGCACAATATCTTGTAATGCAACTTTTAGGCTTGTTTTGACACCTTGAAAGTCGTTATTTTCATAATTTTTGAAAAGTTGATTTTCTTCAACAATATGTTGCAATTTTGGATTTTTTGAACCAAATGCACTGATAATATTATTTGTTTTGATGCCGAACGAAAATATATGATAACCCATTTTTGAAATTAAAGAAATTAAGAGAAAGTATAAAAAAATTAAAAAAATTAAGAGAATTAATAAAATTAAAAGAATAACTTTTTAATAATAAATACTTGAATATGCGAAATTATTAATGATTAACTGACAATAAGACTAACTGACTTAAAATGACTAACCGACTAACCGACAAAAACAGACTTATTTCTTCAAAAGCCTTTTCACAGGATTACCAACAAAAACACCACTTTCGTTGATGTTTTTTACCACAATGCCACCCATGCCGATTGTGACATTGTCGCAAAGCGATATTTTTTCACGAACGGCTGCATTTGCACCCAAATAAACACACTCGCCGAATGTACAATTGCCACTTACGTTTACACCTTGTGCAGTCGTGAAATAATCGTTTGCAACAAAATCGTGACCAATTGTGGTCGCTAAATTTAGTTGAGCGTGTTTTCCAATCTTGATGTTACAAGTCAAAATACAACCCGCCGTAATAATACTACCTTCACCAATCTCGACCCATTGCGACATAATGACGCTTGGATGAATAATGGTAGCAAATTTAGTAAATTTTGGGAAACTTTCGACTATTTTTTTTCTCAGCGCAGAATCTCCTATTGACACAACAACTTCATGTAAATCCATATCAAATCTTGATTTCGGAATTACTGCTATGCCCATGATTTCAGTGTCGCTAAAATATTCGTCATCGACCATAAAACAAGCAATATCTCCAATTTTTTTGCCAGTGCCAGCTATCGAATACATCAGACAACAAAGCGTTTCTCTACCTGAGCCGCCTGTTCCGAATATACAAATTTTTTTTATCATTTTTAGATCTTGTAAAAGTATAGATTTTTTAGCTAATTAGTTTCATTCGATTTTATATGTAATAGATGATATAGAAGTCGTTGTTATGATTGCGTAAAGTAGGATTGATTTTATTTTAGAAGCAATATTACAAAAAAAACAGTAGAGTAAGTCAATTCTTAATTAATTTTTTATTTTAGAAAGAAAGTTGTAGATTTGTAAAAAAATTTCACAAATGGAAAAGAAAAATACATTTGGTTTTGATTTGATAAAAATCTTAACAACGTTTGAACTAAATGTTTCAAGCGAATGTGAACATCTTAATCATTGGTTATCAGCAACTTATGAATTGGATATTTTTGACCAAAAAGTAGTGGATGATGTTTTTTTGGATATTGAAGAAAGTGGAGAATATATGAATGAAGAGGAACTAAAAGCCAGAATGGTCGGTTTGATGTTTTATGCTTCTAAAATTGATGTAGTTGGCAAAATTCGAGTTTTTTACGAAAGACCATTGGCGGCAGAAGTAAAAGGACACTATTTGGCAGTCATTACAGATTGTATGGTTGCATCGCCTTTGAAAAGTAATCCTATAAAACCATACTTTTTTCTTCAAGAAGCCCCATCCCGACCTTCCCCAAAAGGAAAGGAGAATTTTTATAAGGTAAAGAAAGATCCTGAAGCACAAATGCTTTCAGCAATGCTCATTGCACAAACCATAAATGCTGACGATAAACCAATTTATGGTGCTTACATGATTGGTACAAATACACATTTTGCAACACTTATTGGTAAAAATTATTGTGTAAGCAAAAAATATGAGGCGTCTTACAAAGACAAATTGACAAAAATAATTTTTATCCTCAGAAAGTTGAAAGATTTGATTGATAATAGATATCACTAAAAAGGCTTTGCGCAATGCAAAGCCTTTTTAGTTTTGTTTTAAGTGCAATTCGAGCTTATTAATTAATTTTTCAAACCTATTATAAAACGGCTCAAAACAACCTTATACAACGCAAAAAGGAGCTTTTCAGCTCCTTTTCAAAATGTACCCTCGGCGGGACTTGAACCCGCACGACCGCGAAGTCACAGGATTTTAAGATTGACTAAAAAAGGGGAAAAACCTAACAAAATAGGGCGTTTTCAATATTTTTTCTTTTCTAAAGTGCAATTATAAGCGCACATTTTGAAATATGAAAAAAAAAGATATTCCAGTCATGCGTTCACACAACAACGACTTGTCAAAGCGTTGGTATGTGTCTTTTCACTTAGAAAACAAGTTTGTTCGAGTCTATTGTGGCGGTGCTTATGGTATGGCTAAAAATGGTAATCTGATTATGAACAAGGCTGAACGTTTGGCATACTTTGCTGAACTTCTGACTCGAATTAATAATAGTAATTATACTGCTGCGCCTACCTTGCCATTCCCGACTTCAATTCTACCTATTCCTATGACTTCTATCGAAGTTAAAACAAAAACACTTACTTTGGATGAGGCTTTCGATATTATGATGAAAGAGAAAGCAAAAGAATTACGGCTCAATACGATTCGTGAATATGGTTATCGGATTGGTAATTTTTTGAAGTGTAATGGTTTGGGTTTGATGGCTTGCGACACATTGACGACTGACCATGTGCGTGATTATCTTTCGGGTCTTCCAGATTGTAGCTTTACGAATTATAACAATATACGGCGGTCGATAAGGGTGTTTGTTAATTTCATGGTTGATCGTGACTATATATTGGTTACTGCTGTGAAGCCGACAAAGAAACGTACTGGTAGTGTGACGAGCAATAAGGCGTATAGTATTCCCGAAGCGTCACGTATTTTGATACAGTTGCGTGAGCATAATTACTTTTTGTGGTGTTGTTGTTTGATGGAATATTATTGTTTTATGCGACCTTGTGAAATACATTTGTTACGGTTTTGTGACTTGGACTATGAAAACATGACGGTAACGGTACAATCGAGTGCGAGCAAAAGTAAGATAAGTAGGACACTGCCGTTACATCGTGCTGTGGGTGATGCGCTGCGTGTTATGTATGACAAGGCTTTGGATTTGAATGGTTATGTTTTTGTGAGTGATGTTACGAAACGTCACGTTGGTGTGGAGTATTTTAGGACTGAGTTTTATAAGATTAAACAAGTGTTGGGTGTGCCAGAACATTGCACGTTGTATAGTTTTAAGCACACTGGTTGTTCTGAATTGTATAAGGCAACAAAGGATATTTATTTGGTTAGCCGTTTGTGTGGTCATAGTAGTATAGCTGTGACGGAGGTTTATTTACGAAGCCTTAATGTGTTGATGTTGAATGATAGTACAAGTATGCTGCCGATGATATGATTCCCCTCCCCCTAACCCCCCAAGGGGGGAACTTGAAACCTCTGATTCACTTTGTGAATTGGGGTTTTTCCTTTTAATAAAAAAATTGAGTTTAGCTTGCTTTTCAATGACGATAACGGTAGTGGAAAGATATTTTTTTATTTTGTTGTCATTTTGTGTATATATGTACTAATTTTGTGTATTATTTTGTAAAAATGTTTATTAATGAATCAATCCACAAAATCATGGCACAACAGTTAGGAAACGGATATTTGAAAGGTCGGATAGACGACATCATCTACTATCAAAAGAATGGAAAACATTTTGCGATGCGGAAACGTGATACGAATAGAAATCAGGTTTTGTACGGCGAAAATTATGTACGTGCGCGTGAAAATATGGCTGAGTTTGGACTGGCTGCAAAGCATGGAAAAGGCATAAGACGAAGTCTGAATCGACATCTGCATTGTTTGGGTTGGAAAGGAATCAACGAGCTGACATCTACGTTGTTGAGAGTGATCAAGAGTGACCCGAGTGGCGAGCGCGGTAAACGGACGTTGTATTTACAGAACTTGCCCAGTGCTTTGGAGGGTTGGAATTTTAATAAGAAAGCTAGTTGGGAAGCTATGACACCGTTGGTTGCGACGCCAGTATTGGATAGAGTTAGCGGTTGGCATACGGTTGTGATTGATGCACATTATCCATTGAGTGATATACTTGCTCCTGGTGGTGCTACGCATTATAATATGACTTGTGGTATCATTAGTTTGAGCGATAATAAGCCGATGGGTTGGGACGGTGTTTTTGAAGAGAGTGACCGTATGCCGCTGACGGTGGCGCAAACGCCTGAGACGACTGTAAAGGTATTTACGAAAGTGATTGATGCGAGTATGGTATTGATGTTTGTGTGTGGTGTACAGTTTTTTAGGCTTTCGGGTGGTCTGTATTATCCGCTAGGATATGGCAAGTTTAATAGTCAGCGGATATTTCTTGTATCAGTTGCCTAAAGGCATCGGCAATGAATAAGCCCCACCCCGACCCTCCCCAGAAGGGAGGGAGGAATACAAAAATGATATTATGTGTAAATAATTGTACACAATATGTGAAATGTATTTACTTTTGTGTTTTTAAACATATTTTATCATTTTTTAAATTTAGAGTATTATGGCAAAGCAAGGCTTTATGGGTAAAGTGAAAGGTACGATTGGAGACGTAACGTTTTACCGAGGAAAGAAAAACGGTGGCAAAGGCGCCGATTTAGTGAAAGGCAAAGGTGGTGTTGACCGCAAGACTATTTTGAATAGTCCGAATTTTGCGCGTACGCGTGAGAACATGAGCGAATTTGCGGCTTCTGGATTGGCAGCTAAGGGTTTGGTTAATGTTACGGATGCGGTTATTTCGGGTTGCAAGGACAGTCAGTTCCAAGGTCGATTGACGAAAGCGTTCCGTACGAACATCAGTAAAGATGTGACGAACGAGCGTGGTAGTCGTGTATTGCAGTTGGATTTGTTGGTCGAGGACTTGAAAGGTTTGCAGACGAACAACAAGAAAGGATTCAACAGTACATATTTTGGTAAGGTAACATCTAGCGCGATTGCTGCTGGTACTGCACCTGAGGTTACGGTTGAAGCGGTTGTACCTATGTATGATGTGAGCCAACCTGCGAATGCTACACATTACAAGTTGCAAGTGGCTCACGCGAGTGCGACAGATACGGACGGTATCAATTGGGAGCGTGGTATTGCTGAATCAGACTTTATTTCGGTAACGGCTGGTTTGCAAGCGACAACAATTGTTCCGTCGCCGTTGGTTTCTGGTGGTATCAGTGATGTGATTTTTGTGGCGATTAAGTACTACCAAGAAGTGAATGGTACGAAAGTGGCGTTCAATAACAAGTCGTACAATAGTGCGTTTGTGTTGGAAGTAGCATAGATTTGTTTCCGTTCCATAAATGGAACGGCAATGTTCACAATACCTAAGTGGAACGTGTTTGTGACACGTTCCACTTTTTTTTATTCTATTTTTTAATTTATAAATTATTTGAAGTTATGGGAAGACCATTTTATAAAAGACGTGTGGCGATGGAGCGCGGTGTGTTACAGTCAGCGACGGTAACGGAGCGTGAAGTGGCGACAATAAAGAACTATGATTATGCGATGTATTTTTATATGGTAAGTGTGAAGCGTGAAAGGGATATTGAGCAAGTGATGTTGAATTTAGCACCGACACAAGCAGCAGCGAATGGTATTGGAGGTAATAGTTATGGTATAGTACGTTTGGGAAATGAGATTTTGGTTTCTACGAATGAGCCACAATTGTTGACTACTGAAAAGATACGTATTGCTTGTGGTGGTGGTGGTGCGAATGTTATACTTTATAATCAAGTTTGGGAATTGGAAACGAAGTTTGGTGTGAATAAGAGTGGTAAATTGATGCCATACCCGAACATTGAATTGACGGACGTGTGGAAAGGTGGCGAGCCATATGTTTTGACAGCGAAAGAGAAAGCGATTGCGCTGTTCAATATTGCACAAAGAAGTATGGGCGCTATACTTGACCAAAGTGGTAATAGTGTTCCACAATATCCAACGAATCCAGATGGCGACCCAACAGATAAAAGTTGGTGTGTTTTACCCAATATATTAGTTCATGGATGGTGTATGAATATGTCATTAGGTGATCTTGGAAGTATTTTTATGTTCACAGAAAATAACGCTGATTATGACTTTGTCAAGAATCAAGGTGTGCCTACGAAGCCGAACGCTGACGGTACGTATGCCGAGCATTTCTGGTTGGTTACGTGCAAGGATAGTGAGCAAGTGGTAGAATTGACAGCAGCGATGACAGAAAGTGCGACAAGCGGCTTAGTAGAGATTAGTGATTATGAGTTTATATTGACAAGTACAGACAAGAATCACGCTAAGGCTTTCAAGGTTAATTATCCGAGTATAAAGGGTGTAAAGCCTTTGCGGACGTTGTACCATCGTGATTTTCCATATCCGATGTTGGAATTGACTGGTACGTATAGAGGTGGTGTTGAGGTGGAATTGACAGAAGTTGAAAATAATAAGTTGTTATTTTACGTGACACAATGTAGTTTAGGTATTTTGAAAGATACTGAAGGTAATGTTCTGTCTGGTACACCAAATCCGACTGGCGACCCACAAAATAAGCTTTGGTGTAGTCCACCAAATACAAAACTCGGAAACTGGTGTTACTATTATTATGTTGAAGCGGATACGCTTCACGAATGGACTCAAAATCCTGATGACGAGGATTGGTATCGCAACCAAGGCATACCGACCAAACCGAACGCGCAAGATGTGTTGAGTTTTGTTCGCGGTCACGCGTTGGGTTATGACAAGTTGAAGAAAGTTATCCCGACTGATGCGGCGTATCATTTTTGGATTGTGAAGATTGGACGTGACAATAATTATGCTGAGGTACGTGATGGTTTGATTTCAGCTGAAAGCGCGCATATAAAGTGTGTGGAGTTGGACGAAAAGACGTTGTTGATAAGTGCGAATCGTGATGTGAAATTGGCGGACGACTTTTTGCCGTTTGTGAGTGCTCAGGTTAATAATGGGTGTTTGGAAGCGATGTATAAGTTGAAGACGGTATTTGGTAATGAGGAGTTTGATAGAACGCCTGGTCAGATATATCCTATGTTGAGTGCTGATTTGGCTGTTACTAGTGCATGGTACACGAAGCATAAGGCGGATTTCAATTATGGTGTTAGTCAGCAAGGTTTTGGCATATTGAAAGATGAGGGTGGCGAGCCGTTGGAGTATATGCCGAATAATGATGATACACAAGCACTTGTAAATTGTGCGCCTCCTAGACAGATGGTTACGTTTAAGAACGGTACGACAAAATGTTGTTTGGTAGAGTTTTCGAGTAGTAAGGGTTTGGTGTTTTCGTAATCCCCCTAACCCAGTCCCCCTAACCCCCAAGGGGGGAACGCTAATTTAGAGTAAAAATAAGGCGTTGATACTGTTTGTATCAACGCCTATTTTTTGTCCTACATTGGGCGAAGCCCCACCCCCGACCCCTCCCCGAAAGGGAGGGGAGTAAGAATCAGTCATGTTTTGATATGGGTAGTGTGGGAGGGTTTAGGGTTTTGATGCCGTATTTGAGTAGTGGTGGATAGAAGTATTCGGGGCTGTTGTGGTTTGAGTACCAATCGGCACGAGCGGGTAGGATTTGTTCGAAGCGTTTGTTGATGTTGATCATGTTTTGCGGTGTGAAGTGTTCGTTTGTGATGGTGTTTATGTCGATGTCGGAATTGGTGTGTTCGGTACCGAGTGCGAACGAGCCACAAAGGTACATGGATAGTAGGTTTTGTGATGTGAAGTAGTCGGCATTGTCTTTTAGGATTTGGACGATTTGGTTTCCTTTGGGTGTGATTGGGTTTGGTTGGTTTGATATGATTTTTACACCCCAGTTCATGAGCCACCAATAAATCCATTTATGTCCGTTGTGTTGGCTGACGATGTCGAGTGAACGTCCGAATGTGTTTGTGAGAAGTTCACGGATTGTGTTTTTTTGTTGTTGTTTGAAGTTTTGATTGATTACGAAATGTAGGTCTAGGTCGGACTGGCTGTGATTGCGTCCTGTTGCGAATGAACCGCCAAGCCATAGGGCCTCGATTCCGTTTGTGTGGAATGTGTCGGCGTGTTCTTTAATTGCTTCTACTATAAAATCTTTTGTCATTGTGTTATTATTTGAATGTGAAAAAAAATAGGCAGCTTCTTGCGAAGCTGCCTATGTAGTGTTGGGCGACCGCAAGGGTACGCCCCTACGCGATTTCGATTACTTTGTAAATATTTGGATTGATGCAAGCTGTACCGCCAATGCAAACTGGTATAGGTACTAGTGGCGGTATGCACTCAATTGGTGTTACGCCGTGTCCGAATTTTAAGGCTTGTACTGGTGTTCCGTTTGGATTTTTGAGTGCGCCAAATTCTTGTTGTGCCAAGGCATAAGCGAAGCTCGGGAACTCACGACCTGTGATTGATGGTGCTATGCGAATAGCAGCATACGGATAAACGAGCGTTGGTTTTTTTGGATTTGTGCCGAACGCTGTTTGTAATTTGTAAAGGCCTTTGATACAACCGTTGTCTTCTCCGATACCCGCCAATACGTCTTCGATAGTGATGTCAGCGTTGGCAGTGATTAAGATTCCGTTTGCGCTGAGTTGAGTACCTCTGATATTGTCGGTGTCGGTTAATTGATTGATTGCGGTTGCTGCAAAATCTGCGTTCGCTGTTGGTGAACCAGTTGCAGTACCTTCTCCGATGGCTAACCAGTAGAAATTGTAGGCGGCGTTTGGTTCTAGTTTGCCTTTTAGTTTGTCGCCATCAATGATTGAACTTTCGAGGAACGAGTAAAGGTCTTGTTCGTTCGGTTTGGTTGGTGCTTGGAGCTTCTTTTTACTATATATTTCAAAAGCAACCCAACCGTCATGATAGTCCGTTATGCAAAAGCAATGTTTCCCAATTGTAAGACATTTACTGTGTGCAGTATCTAGGCATATTCTTTTTCCTTGTGGGCCTGGTGTAGGATTTGGAGTACCAGAAGTGTTGCTTATTTTATCGCCTATGAATTTTATTCTTACACGAATCAAAGCATCTGTACTACCATTTAGGTCAATACAAACACAAAACCCTCTAATTTTGAAGCAACCCGAAGGGCAGGCTTTTTCTTGTGGCGGAGCAACTGGGTTTCCAGTTTCATCTAAAACTCCACCAACCAAGGTTTGCACAATGTGTATTGTATAAACATCACTTTGGTACTGCGACAATGCAACTTCTGTTTCTACACCATCAACCGTTTTAGTCGCCTTACCTAAGTCTATTATTGGATAAGGTAATAGTTCTCCTTTACCATTTGAGAATCCGTAGGCTGTTTCGAGTTGTAGCACGACGATGTCGGTTGCTAAACGAGCATCTTCGAGGATGCGTTGGTTCATTTTTTTGTCGTCTTTGACAGAAATGAGTAGGTCAGTACCCCAAACGATTGAGCCGAAGTCTGTACCATCGATTCCAACGCCTGGTATTGCAGCTAATCGACCTTTGATGTTGGCGGCTTCGGCAGCCGATGTACAAACGATCATGTAAAAAAATGCAGCTAATCTGTCTGGTAGAATAGCCTTGATTTCGTCACGCGTGACGCGCGCTGATTGGAGAATACCCTTTGTTTTTGAGTTTCTCGGTTTGAATGGTCTAGTTGCCATGTTGTTGAATCCCCAACCATCCCCTAACCCCCAAGGGGGGATAAAAAGTGTGGCTTACCAAC
>JAYUJV010000017.1:0-11917 GCA_043764975.1 Saprospirales bacterium | reverse complement strand
TCTTTTGAGCCAATACTGCGTTACAAAAAACGGTATGTAGCCCTGCTACACCCCCTTTTTTGTGCCTTGTCTTGACTCAAAATACTTCCTAAAATTTGGCTATCTTATTTCTTGTATCACCCCTAATTGGAAATTTAACAGTTCAATAAAAAGCGATGAAAAAAATAACTTACTTACTTTTTTTGATATTTGGCATGGCGCAAGTCGCGATGGCTACACACAACCGCGCTGGCGAAATATACATCAAACAAATTGGGCCGCTGACTGTAGAAGCCACCGTCGTGACCTACACCAAAGCCGAAGGCACGTCCGCCGATAGAGATACGCTGCTCGTCAACTGGGGCGATGGCACGTTCTCGAACGTGATTCGGATCAATGGGCCGTTCGTGGGTGGCAACTACAAAGGCGAGGATTTGCCGAACAATATCCGCAAAAACATATATAAAGCGACGCATACTTATCCAGGTTTGAAGCCTTCATATACGGTGTCTATCACCGATCCGAACCGAAATGCGGGCATCAAAAACTTGGGCGATGGTCAGTCAGATACCGTTCCTTTTTATATAAAAACGTCGTTTTCGTTGCTGAATCAGCAATTTCAAGGTAAAAACAGTACACCTATATTGTTGCAACCGCCCATTGACTTTGGTTGCGTTGGCGAGATATTTATCCACAATCCGAATGCTTATGATGAAGATGGCGACAGCCTCGCTTATGCGCTCGTGAAGCCGTTTCAGTCGGTTGGTGTAGTTGTGCCGAAATATAAATTGCCAAACGAAATTGCGCCTGGCATCAACAATCAGATTTCGCTCGATCCACAAACTGGCACGTTTACCTGGAACGCGCCGCAACTCGATGGCGAGTACAATATTGCGATTATGATTGTGAGCTATCGGAACAATGTCGCCATCGACACCACGATTCGGGATATGCAAATCAGAATCCAAAAAGTATGTAACAACGAGCCACCAATTGTCAAAAATGTAGCAGAAATATGCGTCATCGCTGGTAGCACCATTGATTTACCGATTATCGGTTCGGATCCCGATACGAAGCAAAAAGTGCGTTTGACTGCACTCGGTGGTCCTTTACAATTGACTAGCGACAAGGCGACTTTTACTGCTCCAAAAGGTTTTGCAACGCAAAATGTGAAAGGCAAATTCGTCTGGAAAACCACTTGCGACCACATCAGTCAGCAACCTTATATCGTGATTTTCAAGGCAGAAGATAATTTTAAAGTAGATGCATTGACGAAAGACACTTCTGGTTTGGTAACGCTTAACTTACTGAAAATCAAAGTTATAGCACCGCCGCCACTCGACGTAGCTGCTAAAAACATAAACAATCAGATAGATGTGAGTTGGCAAAATCCATACACTTGCGACCAAGCGGCCAATAACTATTTTTATGGCTTTTCGGTGTGGCGCAAAGAAGGTAGCAACGTGTTTCCGAACGATACTTGCACCACTGGTTTGGTTGGCAAAGGTTATACGCGGATTGCGTTGAGGCAAAAAACAATCATCAATAATCGTTACCAATATACCGATAAAAATGTAGAACGTGGGAAAACATATTGTTATCGCGTGTTAGGTGAGTTTGCGCGCACGACTTCGGCTGGCAATCCGTACAGCATCGTGGCGAGTTTGCCCTCCAACGAGGCTTGTATTCAACTCGGTCGCGATATTCCGTTGATGACCAATGTTTCTATTGAAAAAACCGATGCCACAACTGGCGAAGTGTTCGTACAATGGTCAAAACCGAAGGCAAAAGACTTGGATACGTTGCAAAATAAACCACCATATCGCTACGCATTGTATCGGGTAGATGGCGCAAATAGTACGCTCGTGAATGGTTCAGTGTTCACGTACAACACTTTTTATGCTGCAAACGATACTTCGTTTGTGGATAAAAATCAAAATACAATTGCGAAAACATTGACCTATAAAGTCGCTTTTTATGTCAATAATGAAACCAAAGAATTAGGCTTTTCGCCAAATGCCAGCTCTCCATTTTTGAGCATTTCATCGACTGACCAGACCAATAATTTGACTTGGAAAACGCAAGTTTCGTGGCAAAACTATAAAACAATCATCTATCGAAAATCGCCAAATTCGAGTACTTTTGACAGCATAAATACTTCATTGTCAAATACTTATAAAGATTTTGGATTACAAAACAATAAACAATATTGTTATTATATAAAAACGGTTGGTACGTATGGCATTGGCAATATCTTGAATCCGTTGTATAACAAATCACAAGAGCTTTGCGGTACACCAAAAGACGATGTTGCGCCTTGTCCGATACGCGTTGTGTTGGATTCGATTTGCAAAACCGCCACTCCCGAAACGCCACTTTCTGCCTTCGTGAATACGCTGACTTGGAAAAATCCAAACTTGACTTGTCCACTCAAAGATGCGGCTTTTTATAACATATATTATCAAGCGCCAAACACAACTGAGTTTGTAAAAATAGCAACTACAAAATCCGTGATCGAAACAACATTTAAGCACACACCAGATGCTCAATATGGCATTGCAGGTTGTTATTCGGTAACGGCCGTGGATAGTGTCGGCAACGAAAGTGCAAAGCAGTTTACAGCTTGTAACGACAATTGCACTTTTTATGAATTGCCAAATACATTCACACCAAACGGCGATGGACAAAACGACTTGTATCGTCCGATGCAAAACTTTAGATTTGTGTCAAAAATAGATATGGTTATCGTGAATCGTTGGGGACAAACGGTCTTTGAAACTACCGATCCAAACATCAATTGGGACGGTCAAAACCTCGAAAGTCAGGCTTTGCCCGAAGGTACTTATTATTATAAATGTAAGATTTTTGAAAATACCGCAAAAGGCATCGTAGAGCAAAAAGAAATCCGCAGTGGATTTATACATTTGATAATTAGTAAAAATTAAAATAATTAAGGAAATTAAAATAATGAAAATAATATGTTTTTCAATTAAGAGAATTAAAACAATAAAAACAATAAAAACAATAATCTATTGATAATCAATGTGTTACGTTTAATTATTTTCTTAATTATCTTCATTATTTTAATTTTTTTAATTCAAAACAAAGGCTACTTCACGGGTGTGAAGTAGCCTTTGTTGGTTTTTATTATTTTTATTCATAATAATTAATTCCATTTCCTTTCATCTATAAAATCCTAACTTTCGTCCTAAAAACAAGACTTGCAAACGGAATTTAGAAACTAAATATTCATAAAATACGTTGTATTAAAAAACAACTACAACGATGAATATCAAACACTTAATTTTCATAATATGCTTACAATCAATGCTTTGCGAAGCACAAGCTGGATTGAAAGGCGAATATTATGCAGGGACAAATTTTGAAAAGAAAATAAAAACGCAAGTCGATTCAAAATTTGATTTTAATTGGCGCAATGACGAATCGCCAGCAAAAGGCATAGATCCTGAAAAGTTCTCTGTCCGCTGGAACGGCAATCTGACTGCGCCCGAAACTGGTACTTATACTTTTTTTGTAAAAGTAGATGATGGTGTAAGGGTTTGGGTCGGCGACCAAAAGCTATTCGACGCTTGGGATATGCACGACCACGTCGATTTTTCGGCAACCATTTATCTCAAAAAAGACCAGTCTTATCCCATCAAAGTTGAGTATTTTAACGGTATGTTAGAAGGTCAGTTTAAGTTATATTGGGAAAAACCAAGCGAAAAACCGATTATGGGCGGTTATATGGGTCGAAATCATAAAATAATATCGAGTAGTTATTTTACACAAACCACTGAAGCAAAGGTTGTAAAAGAAACGGTGAAAGCAAAAGTAAAAGCAAAAGAGCCTGTTAAAGAAGTGAAAAAAGAGGTTGTAAAAAATGAGGTTAAAAAAGATACTAAACCAAAGCCAATAGAACCGAAGCCAATTGTCATCAAAGATACGATTCAGAAATATACGCCGCGCAATATTTTATTTCAAAAAAGCGAAGCCATTATGCTGAGTTCATCAAATATTGAGTTGGATAATTTGGCGAATATGCTCCGCAATTTTCCGAAATTAACGGTCAGCGTAGAAGGCCATACCGACAATGTCGGCGATGATGCGCTCAACCAAAAACTATCCGAAGATCGGGCAAAAGCAGTCGTGGCTTATTTGCAAAAAAGCGGCATTGCGGCCACGCGTTTGAGCGCCAAAGGTTTCGGGCATACTCGTCCGCTTGTGCAAGGCTCGAATGAACGGAATAGACGGGTGGAGTTTGTGATAAGGTAGGAGGCCCACCCCGCCCCTCCCAAAGGGAGGGAGAACGTAGAGTATAAAAAAGGCGATTAAATTTTTCAAATGAAAAATTTAATCGCCTTTTTTATAAATATTTTACCAAAGTATGCCACTACGTTGGCAGTTCCCTCCTTCTTTACTCCTTCCCTTTTGGGGAAGGTTGGGATGGGCTTAGGATTTAGGGAGGTCAACCCTTCACCACTTTTTTCACAACACGTTGATTATCAATACTTAACGATATAAAATAAATACCACTTGCATAATTAGATATTGAAAAATCTTGACTGATGCCTTTCTGAAACAAGCGTTTGTCCTCGAATAGTAATTTTCCGTTAATGTCATAAATTGAAATTTTAGCTTCTCCATTTAGCAAATCTGAATTGGATAATAGACTAAATTTATCGTTCGTTACGCTCGGAAATAGTTTTACATCGTTCTCGTTTACATAGTCTTTAGTAGCCACTAAATTGATGTCTTTTAGGTCAAATGTCATGATAGAACGTGAAAAAGTACCCGCTATAATTTGCTTCAAAACTGGATTATATTCCAAATCGTACACCGTTATAAATGGCATATTTTTGCCTAATCGCAACCAATTTGTGCCAGCATTTTTACTCCAATACACGCCGCCATCGGTCGCTGCAAAAAGAAGTGAATCTTTTTTATTGGGCAAAATCAATAAATCATTGACAGGGAAAGGGGGCAAATTACCAGATATCGAGTACCACGTGTTACCTTTGTTGTCTGAACGATATATATGTGGCGTTTTTTCATTGTCTTTATAACCCGAAAGCGTGCAATAAACCGTATTGGCAAATGAAACGGACGGCACAACACGCGTCACATATCGTTCAGGTAATCCGTTGGAGATATTTTTCCAGTCTTTACCATCATTAAAACTTGTCCAAACATTGGCATCGGTCGTGCCAACGTACAGCAAACCCTTCGCAATTGGACTTTCTTCGATGGTCGAAATACTATGAAAACGCGCGCCATAAATATTGCCGTCAGTCAAATCTTTACTAATCGAATCCCACTGGATGTAGTCCCCAAAAAACTCGCCTTTGTAAACTTTTTCAGTACCAGTATAAAGAAAAGATTCGTCATGCTTGCTTATAAAATACTGCATATCCCAATTTCTACGGTCTTTTATATCGATACCGTCATTTACTTGCGTAGAAAATGGGTTATTTTGATTTTTTAATACAATATTTCCATTTTGAGTTTCTACAAAATAATTCAATGAATCATTAGTAAAAAAACGGGTTTGAAAACCATCGCCACCATAAACGCGCTCCCAATCATAGAGGTTTGCCAGATTACCAGATGTTGTGCCGTTGTCCTGCGCACCACCATAATAAAAAGTTGGATTGTGCGGATTGTATGCAACTCTATAAAATTGAGTCGTCGCTATATTCTCAATATCTTCCCAAGTTGAATCTGTTTGAGACCGATATGCGCCGCCATCAGTTCCGATGATTATTTTGCCAGATTTCGTAAATTCCATGGCGTGTTTGTCCGCATGAACCTCATAAGTTGACCAACTTGGTGCAGCTAAATCCCAGTTTTGACCGCTATCTTGCGTACGCCAAAGATTTACACCAAGTATATAAATATCGTTATCATTTTTCGGATTTACTCGAATCTGACCAAAATACCAACCAAAATTTGACAATGGTGTCAATAAACCAGTGGCATCATTAGTCGGAATCTCAACCCAATTCGAGCCACCGTTCGTTGATTTATAAATCGCATTTAAAGTCAAATCTTTACCAACCACTTCCGTAAAAATCGTGTTACTATTGATACCAGACATTGCCAAACCAAATCGGCAATATTTATCGGCAGGAATACCGTTCATGAGGTCGAACCAAGTTTCGCCACCGTCAATGGATTTCATGATTTTAGATGTTTTTCCTGACACAATCGAAAATTTATTATTCCGAATCCTGTCCCAAGTTGCTGCGTAAACGATATTCGGATTGTTCGGATCGAGCATCATATCGCACACGCCAGTACTGTCGCTCACGAATAGTTTTTGCTTCCAAGTCGCGCCGCCATCAATGGATTTGTATAATCCACGATCTTTTGAGCGCATAAATGGTAAACCCATCGTTGCTGCAAAAACGACTTTTGAATCCGATTTTGAAACCAAAACTTTAGAAACCACCGCCGTTTCGCTCAAACCCAAATTTTTCCAAGTATTTCCACCATCTGTCGATTTATAAACACCATTACCAACGACTGGAAAACCACTTACATTCGGATCACCAGTGCCTACATAAACCGTCGTATTTACATTCGGGTCGATGCAAATTGTACCAATCGAAAGTATTTTTTCTTTATCAAAAATCGGCGTCCAAGTTTTGCAATTGTCCGTGGTGCGGAACAATCCGCCTTGCGCATAACCCAAATAAATGATATTTTCGTTTTGTGGATGCACCGCAAGTGACGTAATATAAGCACCAATATTGGCTGGGCCTTGCGTCTTCCAATCGCCCGCAGTACGATTTTCACTACTTTGATTTTGTACAAAAGCGCGTTCATAAGCCAAGCGATAACCATTCATGTCCAGCTCATTGTCTGGATATGTACGCATAAAATATTGCATATCGTTGGGATATGTTTTTTCGCTAGCTTCTTCGCTTTCGGATTCATTTTCAACATCAATGTTTTTATAAAAAACAGACATTGAAATCATTAAAAATGATAAAAAGATAAAAATTGGTAATTTTTTCATAAGGTGACAATAGACCTCCCTAAATCTGACCCACCCCAACCCTCCCAAAGGGAGGGAGCAACAATGGTACATACCATCGTGAAGACAAGTAATATAGATTACAAAGGAGTTTTTAGTATTTTATTTATTAATAATTCTATTTTAATATTTTATATAAAACATTGATATTCAATACATTGTTTTATATATTTCTTTAATTTCTTTAATTTTCTTAATTTCTTTAATTCAAACTTAAATAATTTCTTTAATTCAAAATCAAAACCCTTTAGCGTCGTCGTCGCCACGAATATCAGCGGCAGCTTCGAGTTTGCCATCGGGTTGTACGAGTATTGTTTCTACTCTACCGATGTAACCGCGCTCTTTTATGGTATAACCTGCATTGCGCAACAAGCCTTGTAGCTCAGGCGAAAACACATTATTTTGTTCAATATACACCAAATCTGGCAACCATTGATGATGAAAACGAGGCGCATGTGTCGCTTTTGTAGCCGACATCTTAAAATCAATGACATTCACGATGACTTGAAAAACGGACGTGATAATCGTCGAACCACCAGGCGTGCCAGTTACCATAAACAGTTTTCCATCTTTCGTGAGGATAGTTGGCGTCATGCTACTCAACATTTTTTTATGTGGTTGTATCGAGTTGGCTTCGCCGCCAATCAAGCCATATAGATTTGGTGTGCCTGGTTTTACAGAAAAATCATCCATTTCGTTGTTCAACAAAAAACCTGCACCTTTTACAACCGTTTTTGAACCATAAGAACCATTCAAAGTTGTCGTCAATGAAAGCGCGTTGCCTTCGGCATCAACGATAGAAATATGTGTGGTTTGGTCACTTTCGTAAAAAAGACCAGCTTTCACTTTTTCACTTTTTTTGACCACTTGCAACTCCATGGCGCGTTGATTCATATACTCTTTATCCAATAATTGCTTCATCGGAATCTGTACAAAATCTGGATCACCGAGGTATTTGGCGCGATCGGCATACGCTCGGCGTTCGGCTTCTATCATCACTTGCATCGTTTGTGGGTCATGGAAACCCCACTTTGCCAGTGGATATTTTTCGACCATCGCTAGCATCTGAAACAACGCAACACCTCCACTACTTGGCGGTGGCATTGCAATAATATCGTAACCTTGATATTGGCTATACATCGGCGCGCGCCATTTCGGTTGGTACGTTTCTAAATCAGCTGCCGTGATGATGCCTTTTCCGTTTTTCATTTCGTCCACTATCATTTGCGCCACTTTTCCTTTATAAAATCCATCACGGCCTTTTTTCATGATACATTTCAGCGTACTCGCCAATTCTTTTTGAACTAGCAAATCGCCTTTTACCCATTTTTCTGCGCGTACAAATACAGGCGTATGTGTATTGTATTTCTGAAAATCTTCTTGCAGACCATTCAGATTATCGACTTCTTGTTGCGTAATCCGAAAGCCTTTTTTGGCTAATTTATAAGCTGGTTTTACGAGTGCTTTCCAATCTTTTAACTTGCTATATTTCAAAAATGCCTCGTACATGCCAGCCACCGAGCCTGGCACACCAGCTGCCAAATGTCCATTTTGGCTCAAGCCTGCGATTACATTTTTTTTATCATCGAGATACATATTACGACTGGCAGCAGCTGGTGCAATCTCTCGATAATCCAAGGTATTGGACTCGCCATTTGCAGTACGATAAACCATGAATCCTCCACCACCAATGTTGCCAGCTTGGGGATAAACGACCGCCAACGCTAACTGAACAGCAATAGACGCATCAACAGCGTTACCTCCTTTTTTCAAAATATCTAATCCAATTTTTGTAGCCATTGGATGCGCACAAACCACCACCGCTTTATCAACGATAATTGATTTTTGATAATCATAAACGCCATCATTTTTAGTCTGAGCATTTATAGTTGAAAATATTAAAATCAAAAAATAAAAAATATTATGTTTTTTCATAATTGGTATAATTTTTGTATATGTTTAATTAATATATTTAAGTTGTCAATTGAAATGCAATGCAAATATTATCATTTAGATTGATATAAAAAAATATATTAGCAACCTAAATTAAAATCTAAATTAAAACCGAATAGAAAAATTTAATTTAAAGAAAGCTGCTCACTCAGCCCCCCACTTTTAGTTATTTCCTATTCAAAAACACCGACGTTTTTACCTCCCAATCTTTATGTGGAACGTCGGTGGGGTTTTAAAATCTATTTTTCTCGCCAAATTTTCGTTCTTCAATTATCTATATACAAAAATTCTATATTTATAAAATGCTATTATTGCTATTTTTATAAAATCTCATATTTATAAATTGTTAAATATTTAATAATTTATTCATAAATATTTGATTAGCAGCAATTAAAGTGCTTATCTTTACACTTAAATACTTTAATATTCATATTAAAAGTTTGTTTTGTGTGTGTGTAAAACGGGATACTACTCCAAGTGGTATTCCGTTTTTTTATTAAAAAAAGCTAGAATATTAAAAAATAAATATATGATAAATTTAATATCTGATACCGTAACTAAGCCAACGCCTGCCATGCTCGAAGCCATGTTCAGCGCCGAAATTGGCGATGATGTGTTCCGAGAAGACCCAACTGTGAACGCGCTCGAAGCAAAAGCAGCAGCCCTTTTTGGTAAAGACGCAGCACTTTTCTGCCCATCTGGTACTATGACAAATCAAATTGCGATAAAGGTTCATACTCGACAAATGGACGAAGTTATTTGTGATGAGTTTGCTCACATATATAGAGCCGAAAATGGTGGTTATGGTTGGCACTCAGGTATTGCGGTTCAGTTAATAAAAGGTAAAAATGGTAAAATAACAGCCGACCAAATCGAACCGAATATAAAACCCGATTTTGATTGGTTGCCACGCACGCGATTAGTGGTACTCGAAAACACAGCGAACCTTGCTGGCGGCGGTTATTATACGCTTCCTGAGATTGCACCGATAACTGAATTGTGCAAAAATCGTGGCCTTGCGCTACACCTCGATGGTGCGCGCATCTTCAATGCTTTGGCGAAAACTGGCGAAACGCCACAAGCAGTTGGTGAGCATTTTGATAGTATTTCGGTTTGTTTGAGTAAAGGACTTGGCGCGCCAATTGGTTCATTACTTATTGGTAATCAAGCGTTTATAAAAGAAGCAAGGCGCACACGCAAGGCGATGGGCGGCGGTATGCGACAAGCAGGTTTTTTGGCAGCAGCTGGCATTTATGCTTTAGATAATAATGTAGAAAGACTAAAAGAAGACCATGATTTTGCAAGCCAATTGGGCAGCGCACTCGAAGTTGCAAACTATGTCGAAAACATTCGCCCCATTGAAACCAATATCATTATCTTTGATGTAAAATCGCCTTTTACGGCGCAAACCTACTTAGCAAAATTGGTCGAACACGGCATAAAAGCAAGTGCATTTGGCCCTCAAACGATTCGTTTCGTGACGCATCTTGATGTTTCAAGTTCTGATATTGATAAAGTTT
This sequence comes from Saprospirales bacterium, assembly GCA_043764975.1. Taxonomy (GTDB): domain Bacteria; phylum Bacteroidota; class Bacteroidia; order Chitinophagales; family Saprospiraceae; genus JAYUJV01. The sequence goes on along the minus strand of JAYUJV010000017.1, from coordinate 1,426 downwards.
GTAGCGTTATCAAAAGTCTTTCAATTTAAGTTTTAAACTTTTCATACATGAGTGAATCAACACAATATAAAGGTAAAATAAAGTCTTTTGACGAAAAAGAACGTATCGGATTTGTCATTGGCGAAAGCGGTGAGGAATTGAGTTTTTATTATCCGAATCAACTCGTTTTGAAGATGGTAAAACAGCAATATGTACCGAATCGACCTTTTAAATCAGGAGAAAATATACAATATTTTACGCGTCCGATGAAATTGACGCCTGACAAAACGGAAGCCTACAACATCACGCTAGTCGAAAATTCAGATTTTGTCGAATATCAACAAAGAGTGCTTGACGCAAAGCCTTTGCAAGGCTTTTTGATACACCACGAAAACGGTTTTTCGGTCAAAGACGACAAAAACGCAATCGTAGTCGGCATAGAATTGACGATGTGGGAAACCGATGTGGACAAAATGTACCACGATCGCATCGGTAAATTAGTGCCTTATGATGTCATACATTCTGACCAGAAAGTTAGTAAATGGGGCGCTATACTGACAGATAGAAAACTGAAACCGCTATACGCCCAAATACAAGAGTTGAAACTCAAAAGTATTGTTATTGATGTAAAAATTGGAAAAATGCAGCAAGACAAACGTGGTTATTTTGTAGATATGGAGGCCTTAGCAGAAACAGATTTTACGGCATTTTTAGAACTTACCACTGCCCAAATCGACAATTACAAACGTGGCGATGTGGTCGGCGCGCGCATCACAAAAATAACAGATACTTCGGTCTTGATGAAGCCGTTGATTATGTAAGTGATAATTACGAGCATTTTAAAAAAAAATTAAACAATTTCTCACATATAATTTGCTATTTCAAATTATTTTTTGAATTTTCATTAAAAAAGTTTATTTTTGTATAAAATAAAACAATATGAATGCAACTGCTGAATCTATTACACTATTGGTAGATAAAAATAAAATAAAGGCTTTTATGGAGATGTTAAAACTTTTTGACTTTGTAGAGGTAGAAAGTTTAGAAAATAAAATTGCTCGTTACGTGACAAATGCACCTGATAATGTGCCTTTATCCGAAGAAGACATTATGGACATCGTAAAAGCAAATAGGAGTAATCGCAAAAATGGCTAAAAAACAAAAAATAAACATCGCATTTGATACCAATATTTGGGTTAGCTATACCATTGGAAAACAATTGAATACCTTAAAACCAATCTTATTCAATAAGGATTTTACAATTTTCTTTTGTAATACCATTAAAGAAGAATATTTAGATGTGGTTAGTCGTAGTAAAGAGTTAGCCAAATATATACGAATAGAGCGTGTTATTGAAACATTAGAATTAATTTCTGTTGCTACTCAAAATATTGATATTCAGTCATTTGTAGAAATCTCAAGAGATAAAAATGATGATTTTCTACTT
>JAYUJV010000016.1:0-4109 GCA_043764975.1 Saprospirales bacterium | reverse complement strand
TCTGCGTGAAAAAACAATTGCAACAAGCAATTAAAATCTCAAAATGAGAATCAATGTAAGTGTATAAAATACGCTCCACTAAAATTGTCATACAACCATTTTATCTTCTATTTTTTTTATCCAATAAACCCAAAAGCTAAAAACAACAACGTAGAAATAGTCATAGAAATCAAGGCATAAGGCAATTGAGAAAAAGAGTGTTCGAGGTTGTTACATTCGGTACTCGTGGAGGTCAGTACCGTCACGTCGGAATAAAATGAGGCATTGGAGCCGAATGCACCCGCACTGATAACAGCTGCAATCAACATCCATACATTTGCGCCCAAGCTGTGTGCCAATGGTACAACAATCGGAATCGCCACGGCATACATTCCCCACGATGAACTCGTGAGGTAAGCAATGGCCGATAGCACGACGAAAATCACTGCTGCCAAATATTCTTTTGAGAGTATCGGCTTCACGGATTCGATGACATAAGGTGTAAGCCCCATTTTGTCGCCCACCATCTTCAAGACGTAGGACATTGTGAGGATTGCCAGAGCAAATATCATGCTTTTGAACCCTTCAAAAACGCCTTCCGATAACTCGTGGTATGTATTTACTTTCAAAATCCAATAAAAAAAGACCGTAAAAACGACGCCAGCCAATGCGCCTTTTAGTGCATCTTTATCAAGCACTAATGTGCTAATAATTAAAAATAAAATAGGTATTAAGAAATAATATGGTTTTGAGTTTGAAAAATCCTTGTTTTTCAATTCGTCATTGCCCTGTACTGAGTTTGGTGGCAACAACGAGCCGCCATTCGCTACGCGTTCCTCTGCTACACGCAATTTCCCAATCAATGGAAAATAACCCAAGGCTACCAAAGCGGCGATTGAAATCGAAACCCAACTGTAAAACATGTAGGGAATACAATTCAGAAATCCCCAAAATCCATCGCCCAAGTGTTCTTGCGTAATGAGTTTTCCACAATAAATAGTCCAAGTCGAAAGCGGTACAATGACGCACAACGGCGCAGCGGTCGTGTTCACGAGGTAAGCGAGCATCTCGCGCGAGATTCGGTATTGATCCGTGATTTTGCGCATCGTGACGCCAACAGCTAAGGCGCTCATATAGTCATCTAAAAAGATCAAAATGCCTGTAAACCAAGTAATTATGAGCGCAGATGTGCGATTTTTGATGTAGCGCAACATATATTGTCCAAACGCAATAGCACCGCCAGATTGGATAATCAGGTGAATAAGCGAGCCATATAGACCACACACGAGTATGACCCAAACCATGTCTTCTGTTTTCAAAGTATCTTTGAATCCATCTATAAAATTACCTGGAAATGCACTCAACGAACCTGGCGTATTGTGCCAAGCAATCATCATAAAACCAACCATGCAACCAAGTACCAAGGCCTCAAATGAGCGCCTGAGTAATATAGCCGACACGACGACGACCAATGAGGGGATTAAACATAAAGCTCCGTATTCCATAAATTTTAGTTTGTTTTTGATTTGTTTTATTAATTTGGGTTCTTTTAATTTTTTGTGGAGCAAATTTTAAATATCTGTTTTCTACTTGATTATACTATGGTATTAAGTATGTAAGTATTAAGTATTACAGTTTTGACAATACCTAAAATGCTCATTATTAGTTTATTATCTCGACTTGAATGCTTAATACTCAAATACTTAATACTTTTGAGCAATCTCCAAAACTTACTATACTATGTAACTCCACAAAAAAAAATAAAAGAACCTTAATTTTTTTGTAAAAATAATGATTATCTTTATAAGGGGCATAATATCAAAAGTACAAAAGGGTGTTTTGGGGAGGGTGTAAGTTGTTGATTTTCAATGGGTTGTGAAATGAGGAAAAATACGAAATGTACAATGGGTGGTGGAATGATTGGGTGGTGGTTGGATATTTGGTGTATATGTGGCATTTAAACACAATATAGAGGCAATATAAGGCGGTTTTGACCACTTGTATTGCCTTTTTTTATACTTAAAGTTAGCATAAAGTGGACATGAATCTAAAAAAGTGGACATAAAAAAGAGGACATGATTTAAAAAGTTACATAAAATCAATTTAGGTTACACAAATTAGGTTACATAAACTAATTATTAAATCGGGTTAATCTGATGACGACCGTAAAGATTTTAATTACCTCATCGAAATATACCTTCTCAGGTGCGAACAATGGATTGTCAGATCGCATCTGCATAAATTCGTTTTCAATAAACAAACGCTTGACTAAGATCCTATCACGCAGCACAACTACATATACTTTGCCGTGTTCAAATTGTTCTTGCAAATCAGTAAGTAGCTCGCAGACCACAAAATCGCCACGATTCAAAGTTGGCATCATACTGTTACCTTCTACTTCGATACCGTAATAGTCGCCGCGACGTTCTAAACCAGGCACATAAATCCATTGACTGAGTTCAGTCATGCCAGCTGCCACGGCTGGCCCTGCCATTGCAGCAATATTTAAGAACCTTACATTCGGTTCGCTCTCCTCTATTTTTTTTATTTCCAAATTTTCAATTAAAAACATATTACCAATGCCTGTTAAAAGCCATGTGGGATTTACGTTGTGCTTTAAAATCACATTTTCCATAACTTCACTTGAAATAGCAGATTTTGCTATTTCAATATTGGCAATAACAGACCTGCTAATATTAATACTATCAGAAAAAGCAGATTGGCTAAATTGTAAAAAATTACGTAACTCCTTGAATCTCAACGAAATAGATTTTTGTTCTAAATCATACATTGTTAATTAAATGTTAAATTGTGTATTAAAATCACATTATGTTTTGATTTGTGTATTAAAATGACATATATTTGCATCAGAAACAAAAACGAAGCCACAAACGGCAATGAATACAAATAAGTTACAAAAATACGAAAATTACAAAACAATCGCAACTATGGATGCAGAAATATTAAAAATAAGAATTGCGCTAAAAGCAATTAGAGGTGGCAAAGTAGAGGTGGCTCGTAGATTAGGCTGTACACCACACTGGGTAAACCGCGTGTTGAGTGGAGAAATAGAAACAGAGAGCCGATACAAGGTATTGACGGCTGCGCTTGATGTGATAGAGGATATGGCTAAGCACTCTGTGACAAACAGGGCTGAGACAGAGGCGAAAATCAAGGAACGTCTGCAAGTTGTGTTGAATTAATCCAGTTTTAAAATACGAAAAGTACAAAATTATGACTAATCAATTTAAGTTACTGGAAGGCGGTCAGGTTGGATTGGGTTATGACACTTTAAGGATTTTAAACGAAGATGCTTTAAAAAAAGGATTACATCGAAATCGTAAAGGTCTAATCAATACATGGTCGCATATTTATGATCAGTATAACAAGGTTTGGGTTTTGTATGATGGGTTGCCGAAAGAGACGAGGGCGAAAGTGGCTTGTCCGACTGTTCCGAAAGGGGAGGGGTTGTTTGAAGGAGGGACAAGTGAGATGTGGCGAAGTGCTGCGGAGGTGTTGATGATAGAAAAATCAGCCGAATTGGTTTCGGCACTTGATATAGAGCATTTCTTGGGTTTAAACTTATATAGTACTGAGCGATGTGGTGATTTGGGAAAAGCCTGTGGTTGGTTGCGCTTTTTGTGTAAGGAAAAGTGGTGGCTGGAATATAGACTGGACGGCAAAACGCGTGCATACGAGTTTGTGGCAAGCATCATAAAAGCTCAGGCACTATATGGGTTTAGTATCGGAAACGGAAGGCGATTGGAACGCAAGGTTGCGGAGTGGAAAGTGTATGGTGCGGATTGTTTGGTGAGTGAAAAGTTTGGTACGATGAACGCCATAAAAGCATTGAAAAATGAGGATGGGGATCGACAAGGAATGGTCCTGCACAATGGCGAGGAGTACACGAAAGTAGAGATACATAAAATGGCAGTGGAACGCTTTATAGACTTGTATAGCAAGAGCGGAATGAATTTAGAAATGGTAGCCAAGGTGTATAATCGCGATGCGATGGAAAAAGGCTTTCCGACTTACACGACGATGCGCGTGACACAGATACTGAATAGTCCTGAGATAGAAGCGAAGTGGGTAGTGGCCAAGCATGGTGTGCAAGCGGCACGTGCAAAACG
>JAYUJV010000015.1:0-4114 GCA_043764975.1 Saprospirales bacterium | reverse complement strand
TGGCCCTGAAAGTACCAAAACCGATAAGGTTAAAACTACATTCATCATAATTGCCGATTGCGCCAGCGCCAGCTCCAAACAAGGCTTTTCGGACATTTTCGGCGTTTTCGCTCGGTACAAATGTGACTAATTGACGTAGTATTTGCGCTTTGGGCGCTAATATTTTTGTATTTTCCAGCCCCAGCATTTCTGCAATACGGGTATTTACGCCTTCATAAAGCACGCTATCGAGGTTGGTATGTATGGCATATATCGCAATGTCGTGCTTGATGGCTTTCATGACCACGCGCTCCACGTAGTTGCGGCCGTTGAATCGTTTCAAGCCTTTGAACACAATCGGGTGATGCGCCACAATCAAGTTTGCACCTTTCGCGATGGCTTCGTCCACGATGGCTTCGGTGCTATCCAGACAAATCAAAACACCACTAATAATGGTATTCGGATCACCCACGATGAGGCCCGAATTGTCATAACTTTCTTGATATGCAGCTGGTGCAATGCGTTCTAAATATTGCGTAAGGTCTTTTATGGTCGTGTTGGTCATAAATCTTTTATTTCAAAACAATAAAATTGTTTTTTAGGTATATTTTTAGGATATTTTTTCAAAGTTATAAAGCATTTGAAAAAAAAGTTTTAATTTTCGGATTATTTTAAAAATAAGTTCAAAATTACGTTTTTTATTGACATAAATAAAAGGGAATACGTAAATAAAATGAATAATATTTTATTTTTAAATATTGATTATCTTGTTTCGTATATTGTTATGAGTCAAGATGTTGTATATAAAATGATTTTAATTACTAGGCAAAGGAAAAGTATATGATGTCGCTCCGATGGAGCTTTACTTGTTTAGTGTGTTGATTGTCTGTTACCAACATATCATGCCTGACGGCATTTTCTAAACAATAAATGCCGTTAGGCATGGCATGTCGGTAAAAAATAACAAAATATCCGAAATGTCTTTTGAACGCCGTAGGTGTGACACATAAAAAACACATTAAAGGCTTTGTAATTTCATCTACACTATTTTTTTAATTCCCTTAATTTTTTTAATTTTCTTAATTTCTAAAGACCCTCGATTACCAAAAACTAACAGACAAAAAACGACTAACAGACAGTTTTGACTATATATGCAAGAAAACACGACAATATTAGCGATTGTGCAAGAGCACGCCACCACATTTTTTCGGGAGCAAATTCCTGCCGAATATGTGTTCCATGACATAAAGCACACCGAGCAAGTGGTGGAAGGCGTAAATGAAATTGGGAGCGAACTCAATCTTTCTATCTCAGAAATGGAAATGTTGCGCATTGCCGCTTGGTTTCACGACTTGGGTTACGACAAAGGCGCAGACGGACACGAAGAGCGCAGCAGCGATTATGCAGGTGCGTTTTTGACGAAACACGGCTACCCCGAAGAGCGTGTTCGGACGGTGCAAGGCTGTATATTGGCCACCAAATTGCCGCATAACCCAAAGGATATGATGCAAAAAATCCTCTGCGATGCCGATATGAGCCATTTGGGTAAAAAATCGTATTGGGAGCGCAGTGCTTGCATCCGCGAAGAACTCCGCCTCACGAAAGGTATCAACATGACCGAACTCGAATGGGTCGATTTTGAACTCAATTTTTTACTCTCGCAACGCTATGTTACACCTATCGGTCAGGCGTTATACAACAAGCGTAAAGCAAAGCATATCAAGGAGTTACGTAAGCAAAAACTCCGTTTTGACCCAACAGAAGCCTTGACGGTGGACGAGATTGCGAACCGCGAAATCAAGCAAGGTAAAAAACAAGAATCACTACTTCGCTTCCCGAAAGAAGACGATGATGACGAAATTGACATCAAAAGTGGTCGTTTGTCGCGCGGGGTAGAAACCATGTTTCGCACTACTTATCAGACCCATATCAACCTCAGCGCTATGGCAGATCACAAGGCCAATCAGATGTTGAGTGTCAATTCGATTTGTATCTCGATAGCAGGTTCACACTTGTTGCCCAAAATCATGGGTGGCGGTTACGACATGAAATTTTTAGCACCAGTGGCCATTATCATGGCAACCAGTATTGCTTCGATGGTGTATGCGACCTTGGCGACGCGTCCGAAAATAACAGAAGGCAAAGTGACGCGAGATGCCATTACTCAAAAGAAATCAAATCTGTTGTTTTTTGGTAATTTCCATAGCATGAAACTCGAAGATTTTCAGTGGGGCATCATGGAAATGATCAAAGACCCAGAGTTTCTGTACTCGTCTTTGACGCGTGATATTTATTATTTGGGTATCGTGTTGGCCAAAAAATACCGTTATTTGAGTTTTTGCTACAATATATTTATGTACGGACTCATTGTAGCGATATTGTCGTTTGGTGTTACGTTGTTGTTTTGATAAAGACCTCTCTAAATCTCTCCAAAGGAGAGACTTTGCTAAATGCGAGTCAAAATGTGATGTAAAATTTAGTAAATACCTAATTCCTAATAAAAAAGCAGCTTGTAAATATGACATTTACAAGCTGCTTTTTTGAGTGCGACGACGAATTGACGGCTTAGGATTATGACTTATTTTATGAAAATGCGTACCTTTGAGCCGAATATATAAAATATAGCATCAAATCAAAAAATGGAGCAACTAATATCTAAATACTTTGAGCGTGCGCTGTTTTTTGTCATCGTGCTATTGGTGATTTATGTTCGGGTGCGCTATGCGAATATGGCGATGGAGCGCGACGAGGGCGAATACGCGTATGCGGCGAGCCAAATATTGCGCAGCGGTTTTCCGTTCAAGGATTTTTACAACATGAAATTGCCTGGCGTTTATTATGCCTATTCGGGGTTGATGTTGCTCTTGGGCAAATCCATTTTTTCGATTCGGATTGGCGTGATGTTTCTAAACTTAGCATCGTCCGTATTAGTGCTAAAACTCGGTCAGCGATGGATTAATGAGCGAGCTGGCTATTTAGCAGCATCGTTTTTTTTGCTATTGTCGTTACATTTTGCGGTGCAAGGCATTGTCTCGAATTGTGAGCATTTTGTGGTGTTTTGCCTGTTGGTTTGCTTGTATTTATTTGCAAACGAACGATATTTTTGGGCAGGTCTTTTTGCAGCATTTACGGTGTTTATGAAGCAACAAGGCGCAATTTTGCTTGTTTTTGCTTTCGTTTTCTTCGTTTATCAATTGTTTTTAAAAAGAAAAGAAGGCTTTATTTTTAAAAAAATAGGACTTGCCGCGCTTGGTTTTTCGATACCTTTTGTGGTGTTTTTGAGTACCGTTTTGTATAAAGGCGTTTGGGAGTCATTTCACTTTTTTGTCATAGATTATTCGCGCGCCTATATCGGGATAGAAGAACCGCACCACGATTTTAGAGTACTGACCTCCGTGATGCGCGACGGAAAAATAAGTTGGTTTTGTCTTAAAATAATTTTAATTTTCGCTTTAATAATTGGCATTTTTTATAAAAAAAAGGCTTTCAAATCGAGTTTAAATGCTTGGTTTTTGATACTTTTTGTATTGGTTTCATATTTGTCTATTTTGCCAGGTTGGTATTATCGACCACATTATTATCAATATCTAATGCCTTCGGTGGCGTTGTTGATGGCGTATAGTTGGGCTTTTTTGAGTCATGTATTGGCGCAAACGAAGTACAAAATGTTGTTTGCGTTGCTGTTATTTATATGCGTAACTGAAAATATTTATGACCAACGACAATACTTTTTTGAGTATAGTACAAGTGATTTTTTGAACAAAATGTACCCCGACGAGCATTTCGGTGAGTTGCGTACGCTCGGTACAATGTTGAAAAGCAAGATGTCGCCAACCGATTCGCTCGGTATGATTGGCAACGAGCCGCAATTGTTGTTTTATACCGATAAAGTCAGTGCTTCGGGTTATTTGTATTGCTACCCTTTTATCGAAAAGCAAATGTATAATGCGCAAATGGCCACGCAGTTCAAAACCGAAATTACGACTTGCAAACCCAAATGGATTGTGGATTGTATGGATTGGGAAAAATGGCCATCGTTGGCAGCGCAAACGCCACTCAATGAAACCAAACAATTCGTGCAAACGCATTATATTTTGCGCGGTGTGTTGCTCAAAAACTTACAAATCGCTTGGCC
>JAYUJV010000014.1:0-1526 GCA_043764975.1 Saprospirales bacterium | reverse complement strand
AATATTCGGACAAATTGACAGTATTTTGGTTTTCAGAAGGCTTCAAAATGTCAGTAATATGCGATTTGAGGTATGACAAATCGTCAAAATGGGTTTTAGGTTAAAAGCCGTAGAACGGCGTCCTATTGGTAGTAAATATGTATTTTTTTTATTTATTTTAGGTGCATCGCACCGTTCTTTAATAAAAATTGATTGAAATACATTTATAGTACGGTGCTCTGCACCTTGATACATACAATATTGATTATTTCTACCAAGAGTACGGTGCTCTGCACCTATTTCCCTTAGATTAACCCAATATTCGCATTTTTAATATTTTTGAAATAAAAAAATCTTACTGAATATGAACGATAACGTTGACAGCGTTTGAAACGACTGTAAACGTTTGGTATATAAAAAGTCCCACTAAAATCGAAATCAATTTTAGTGGGACTTTTTTATTGAAATATAGCTAGCCATTAAAAAGCCATATTATGACAATAACCAAAGACTAATTTACTATTTCAACCAATTAACCATTTCCTTATTTCCCAACTTCTTTTACCAAAAACATATAGACTGGAAAGTGATCCGAATAACCAGCGTCATACGTATCGCCAGTATAAGTTCGGTGTGGGTAGCCTTTGTAACGGCCTATTTTTGAAGTCAGAAACGATTCGTTGAAGATTCGTGTTTTGAAATAATGATAGCCTTTGCTCGATTTATCGAGTGTGCCATACGAAATCATGATTTGATCGAACAAACTCCAAGCATCTTGGTAGGCCATTGTGCCGATACCATTTTCATAATATTTCCACATCGGGTTATAAAAACCGCCCGGAAACACTTCTTCTTTTTTCTTTTTTGCACCAATATATTTACTACAACTTTCATTCGATGGATCATCGTTCAAATCGCCCATGATGAATATTTTAGCTTTAGCGTTATTGTGCATGATGCTGTCTGCCAAGGTTTTACAAATTTGAGCAACGCCTTCTCGTAGCGGTGCTGATGCTGCCTCGCCACCAACGCGTGAAGGCCAGTGATTGACCATGACATGAATCGTATCGCCGTCCAAAGTACCCATCACGTAGAGTATATCACGTGTGGCACGATTCGCATCGCCATTGTATATGCGCGATACATCTATTGGGCGACTATATATAGGTGTAAAATATTTTGGATTGTACATCAAACCCACATCTACACCACGGCGATCGGGACTATCGTAATGCACAACTTTGTAGTTGCGACTGGCGAGGGCTGGCTCTTTGGCTAGCACTTCGAGTACATAGCGGTTTTCGATTTCTGCCACACCAAACAGCGCTAAACCGTCAGGCGTAGTTTCTACAGCGCATTTCGATAAGGCTTCCGCCAAATGATGACACTTGTCGCGAAACGTAGAATCGTTGTATAAACGAAGGCCGTTCGGCAAAAAATCATTGTCGTTTTTGGTGGTATCGTCCACAGTGTCATAAAAGTTTTCGAGGTTATAAAAACCGATCGAAGCGACTTTGTAGTTTTTTGCATCTTTATTGTCTTGAGCA
>JAYUJV010000013.1:0-4124 GCA_043764975.1 Saprospirales bacterium | reverse complement strand
GCAGTGGCTGTCGAAGATGAAAAATTGCTTGGCGCAACATAAGATGCTCTTACAAATGCTTTCTGACCTGGATTTGTATTGAAACTATTCCAGATTTTAAGCGTAATCCAACCAGTTGTTGTTGGCGTGTAAGATGATGTCAATGCACCTACTCCGAATGCGCTACTTAGTTTATTGCCATTGGAATCAAACAATCCGATATTGGTATCATAATTCGAAAATTCAGGATTACAACTATATGTAACGGTCGTATTCGCGGCTACATATATGCGCCCAGCTACACGTGTGCGCGTAGAGTTGGCAGGCAAAGCACCACCTTGTCCCAATGACGAACAGTGGCTATCGCCAAGGTCGTTCGCCATTTCCCACTCTTGCGATGTGATGGTATTGGCTGGGCCAGGCGTGAAACCAATTTGACCTTGTGGCGCCCAAACCGAGTAGCCTCTACGGCCAGCAGGATTCAAAACTGGATCTACTGGCGGCGTATTGATGAATACGCAATTGCCTTGCGTTGCGCCAATACAATTGCCAGATTGAACGGTTTGCGTAGCATTTCCATTTGCTCCAGAGTAATCTTTCAAGACCGTTCCAGCAGGTAAATCTGTTGCAACCCATTCGCCTTTCCAAGTATTCCAGTTGTCATTTATACCAATTAATGCGCGATTTGAGCGTTCTACGACCAAATAATCGCTGTTTTGCCAACGAACACGGTATTCTCCACCTTTAAAATCAAGGTTTCGGTGACACCAAATTAAATTTTCAACATCGCCACGTGCAGGTAAATCTGCTGCATTGGCTGGCAAGTGCGTATAACGTTTTCCGTTACTGAGGTTAAATAGATCCTCCATATAGACCACGATATTGCCGTCCAAAGCCATGCAAACCGCATAAGCATTCGACAAGCGATTGTCGAATGGATCGATGTGACCAGGGTATAATTCTTGACCATTATCCCAACCTACATAGTTGCCATTGGCATCCAAAATAGGGCGAAAAGTATCGTGACTATTCACAAAATTGCATGAACGGTGCACACGTTTGCCACCATAAGGATTGCTATAATCTTGAAAACGAGCAGATTGTTGTGAGTTCACGATTGAACCTAAATCATAACTTCCTCCACTCGAAACGATACCATACAAACCATTGTTCACGAATGAACGGAGTTTAAAATCCATTGTACCCATTCTGAGTTCGCCGCCTGCAAGTCCAGACATTGTGCCTGCATAACCATCAATATCGCCTACATACTCGCCTACATTAAATTGCTGATTGTCACCGCTATTCCAATAGTTGTTGTACATCGTGTTCCAAAGCAAATCGTTTTGGACTGTATATGAAAAGTGCTTTACGGCATCGAAACGGAAACCATCTACGCCAGTTTGTTTTTTATACCAACGAATCCAATTTGTGGCTTCATCACGCATATATGTATTACCTTGCGTTGCGTTATATGTACCTGCACCGGATATGTTTGAACTTTGTCCATAACCAGCACTACCGCCGTCCCAACCGTAACAAATGTCAGGCCCCCAAGTCGTTTGGGTCATGTCAGAATTAGTGTCCCAGTGGCCAGCGTGTAAGTGGAAATTTGGATAGTTTTTGAACCAACGTCCTTTACGACTCCAATAATCATTTTGATTGTAGTCATCGGTAGCCGAATAACTCGGCAACGTAAAATTGATAGGCGTATCGTAACTTACATATCTGAAGTTTTTGTAACCTTGGTTACTAATCATTGACGTTGAATTATTGTCTTGTCCGCTGCTGCCATTCATGGCATTACCCGCGCCAGTCACGTGGTTGAGTACTGCATCAGATATGACTTCTATACCGTTGGCGTGCATGACGGCAATCATACGCAAGAGTTCGTCTTTAGTACCCATTTTTGTACGGACAGACACTGCACCATTTTCGATACTTGTCTGCAATTTATCGCCCAAGTCGTAATGATCGAAAGGCGCATAACCGTTACTAAATAAGTTATTTTGCTTTACATCGCCAGGAATCCAAACGGCATCAATACCCATAGTTTTCAGACGCGGTGCAAGATCAGCCAAATAATTGGCCCAAGAGTTTGGATAGTTATTGTTGCGATAATCCCACCAAAAGGCTTGTAATACTACTTTTTTGTAAGCATTGGCAGGTTGTTGTGCTTTTGTAACATACAAATTCGCAACAATGAACAATAATAATAAAACATAATTTTTAATGTAGAAATTTTTTTTCATTTCTTATATTTAATATTTAAAATAAGTATTTTTGCAAAAAAAACAAGTCAATATTTTTAAAAAATTATTTTAAAAATGTGACATGAAATACGTTTGCAAATATATATACTTTTTTTCAATAAATGAAATTTTAGTACATAAATATTTATTATTTAACTTAAATAAAACGTTTATATTTTTAATTTTAAATTAATAATTTTATTTATAATTATTTTTTTAATATAAAAACAATAAACAAGTGTCACAAAATCAATATATGTTATACAACCACATTCAAATTTTTAAAAACTTTAACAGCATTTGTGCGGTAGAAACGACGCGCCAAAACGGTGTAAGTCTAAAGCCATTTTCGAGTCTAAATTTAGGCAATTTTACGGAAGATACAGCAGAAAACATCCATCAAAATCGAAAAATATTACTCGATGATTTAGGATTTGAAATCGATAATTTTGCAACAGCCAAACAAGTACATGGCCATCATGTTACTCAAGTTGATACAGGCGGAACATACTCAGATTCAGATGCGTTGATATGCAATACAAAAGGTGTTTTATTAGGAATAACGGTAGCTGATTGTACGCCAATACTGATATATGATGCTGAAAATCAAGCAATTGCAGCCATTCATGCTGGTTGGCGCGGAACGGTTGGCGAGATAATTGTTCATACGCTCGAAGCCATGAATACTGCTTTTGGTACGAAAACAGCGCATTATTTTGCTTACGTTGGCACGTGTATCAGTCTCGAACATTTTGAGGTTGGCGATGAAGTCGCAGCACAATTTGAGCCACATTTATGCATCAAAAACATCGAAACCAACAAGTATCACGTCAATCTTAAACAAGCCAATTATGAGCAACTAAGACGCTGCGGTGTTCCGCATCAAAACATTGAAGTTTCCAGCTTTTGCACCATCGAAAACAATGACATATTTTTTTTCGTACAGAGCCGAAAACGGTGTCACAGGACGCTTCATGGGCATGATTGGGCTGCGGTAGATGAATGAAATGAATAAATTTAGCTTTTAGAATATTCTAATTTGTAACTTTCATTTTCTTCATAAAATTTTCCTTCTTTTACTTCGTGTTTATAATCGTAAAAACGATACAATAAAGTATCAAAAAATATTCCTTTTTTATAAACTTCAAAATACCCTTGTCCTCCAGAACTTATAATGTCACATACTTTTTCTAATCGAAAATGCTCAATTTCCGATATATACTCCTTTTCATAACCTAAATATGGAATTGTGAAACAGAGAAATAAAATCAAGTTTATAAATGGAACGATATGTAAAGTAAAGAAAATGATAGGAAAATAAGCAATCCTATTCAATAGTTTGCTATTTTTTATTTCATCATTTTTGCTAAAAATCCAATATAAAATTGGAAATAATGCGAATATACAAAGCAAAAAATATTCATTTCTAAAATATCCCGCTATTACTAAACCAAATTTTATTTTCAAAATCAAGATTGCAAAAATGATTAGCAATAGTATTACGTACAAATAAATGATTAATCGTTTCATTTTTTATCCACTTCAATTCGCAACACATCACTCATCGGAATCACATCAGTTTGTTTTTTAGTTTTATTATACAAAAAAGTATAACCATTGTTTTTGCCGATAAAATACAATGTGTCCGATGGTTCAAAATGATTGTCTTTCGTGATGACATGAATATACGAATTATATCCATTTTTTACGCGCTTTGCTTGAAATTCAGCGTATAAAATAGCTGTAAGGCACACATAAACGACAATCATAAACAAAACGCCATTAAAGGCAAAGTCTTTTTGATACTTATCTTTATCAATGCCCATGTACATAGAATCATGTAACTTAGGATATTTTCGCTCCAACCATTCGTCAAAAACATTGAGGTAATAG
>JAYUJV010000012.1:0-1529 GCA_043764975.1 Saprospirales bacterium | reverse complement strand
AAGTATCCAACGACTGAAACGTGCGGTGCTTAAAATCCATAAATCGCGCCCGATCATGCTCTTGGTGATTGAGCATAAAATCGTGCGGCGCACCGTCCATGAGCGTTATCAATTTTTCGGCGCTGTTTATGATTGTCTTGCGCTGTCCCCAAGCGAGCATCGAAGTCCAAAATCCAATAATCTCAATGTCTTGTAATACCGAAAAACGATGTACAATCCCAATCGGATCATCTTTCAGAAAGGCTTGCTGGTTGCAACGTGCGTAGCCCTCATCTAACCATTGTTTTATTTTTGGGTCTGCACCCAAATTATTTTTTATATTTGACATTTTTTTATGATATGAAGCAGCATTTTTTGAACATCAGCCGTTATTAAAAAACAAAAAAACAATGAGCATTTCAAAATTGGAAATCAAAACCTATTATTTTATGAATGTTCAATATGAATTGGCAATTAACAATAAGCAAGATTTTATCGAAAGTAATTGCTTTTTGCAAATTGTCTATTGCAAATTGAAACGAGTAATACTTAAAATTTCGTAACTACTTAGTATTCATCGTGTAGAATGGAATTTATTAGACTTTGCTAAAACTAAGTACAATCAGCAATAAGCAAATTTTGCAAATTGTCTATTGCTGATTGAAACGAGTAAAATCTTTAACAATAATTTTTACCGTCTTCTTGACTAATACCTAATTTTTTACGATTTCAGATGAATGCCTCAAACCTTACGAAATAAAACAAACAATGACAGCCACATTTTTATACACATTTACGCTTGCCGCAATTTACCTAAGTCGAAAATTGTTGAAAGCAAGTGTCAAGGGTTAAACCCAAACGAAGAGCGAATCAAATTTTTGATTGTAACTCAACGCGCCAAACCTTTCTTAATCATACTAACAATAGCGATGCAAGCCCAAATGATGTTCAAGACCATCGGCGCAAAAGCATCATGTACGTAAGTGTTCCAGATAAATAAGACCGAACCGATTAGATTCAAAATGGAGTAAGTCCACGACTGTGCTGAGATTTTTCCGAACGAATTGAGTCCAAAACCTGCCAAAATTAAGACGGTTGCTATCCAACCAAAGATTTCTACATATACCATATCAAGATTTATTTATAACTTTGGGTCAAAAATAAGGATTTATGATGACAAGTTGGATAAATATCGACACCAATTCAGATTTTTCGATGCACAATATTCCGTTTGGGATATTTCAACACCAAAACGACGAGCCTCGTGTAGGCACGCGCATCGGCGATTTTGTGGCCGACCTCAAAGTCATGGCCGATTTGGCTTTCTTCGATGACCTCGAAATATCGCGCACCGTTTTTCAGGAGCAAACGCTCAATCCATTCATCGCGCTTGGCAAAGTTGCGACCAATGCGGTGCGTAAACGGATTCAAGAATGTTTCGCCACCGATTTTTGGAACAGCCAAGAACTCGCAGGTTACTATATGTACAATGCCGCCGAAGTCACGATGCTCATGCCAGTCGCCATTGGCGATTATACCGATTTTTATAG
>JAYUJV010000011.1:0-4140 GCA_043764975.1 Saprospirales bacterium | reverse complement strand
TTTTATCTTCAAATGTCTTGATACTCGACAAAGGATATTCCGTAAAAACGTCGTCGTAACGGTTCATACCAATTACGTTTTTACGATTCATCATTTTTTTCATTTCTATTATTTTATGTTAATTCAAGCTGCAAAGATAAGTTTTTTAAGAATTAAAATTGAAAAACTTGGCGTTAATATCTAAAACTAAAAATCCCAAACTCGAAATTAAGTTTGGGATTTTTTTTGTATAATTCGCTTTGTTTTATCTTTTACCTTTCAAAGCTGTCAGCGTTTAAAACGCTGACAGCTTTGTAGTAACATCTTTCGTTTTTTCGACTCTCGATTTGCCATCACAATTCTCACGACTCACGAAAAAAAATTGCAAACGCAATTTATCTCACGACTCACGTTTATCACGTTACTTTCGACTTTCGATTTTCGACTCTCGTTCCCCCAACTATTTAAAAAAACTAAAAATCGTCGTTCCATAATTACGTGATTCTACGTAACGAGCGTGTTTCTTAAAATCATGGTTTGGATTGTGTTCGAGTACAAAAAGACCGTCTTCATCGAGCAAATCGTGCTTGAAAATACAATCTGGAATCGTATCCAAAGTCGGCAAAGGATAAGGTGGACCAGCAAAAATGTAAGTATATTTTTCTTTACAGGCTTCCATATATTTAAAAACATCCATCTGATAAACCTTCATTTCTTCGGTTATTTTCAACGATTCGATGGTTTGACGCACGAATTTTACCGCCGCAGGAAACTTATCGACATACGTAACATCGCTGCAACCGCGCGAAATAAATTCATACCCATGACTACCAGTGCCACCGAATAAATCCAATACTTTGAGGTCTTCAAAATCTAAGCGATTGTTCAAAATATTGAACAAACCTTCTTTTGCAAAGTCAGTTGTCGGCCGAGTTGGCCAATTGTCTGCTGGCGGACTGAAACGTCTGCCACTAAATTTTCCTCCTATTATTCTCATCGTAAAATGACAAAATCAGTTTTCGGAATCCAAAAACTGATTTTGTTTTATTTTTATTTATTAAAATTATATTTAATACTTGTCAAACGCTGACAGGGTTTGAAACCCTGTCAGCGTTGGTTCGATTAAGCTCCCTCCTTTGGGGAGGGTTGGGGTGGGTCAGAAATACTTAAAACTCATCCCGTCTTCAATCTTCAACAGCGTTTCATACATCAAACGAATCAAGTTATTTACATCATCTTTGTGCGAAGTTTCGACCGTCGTGTGCATGTAACGAACAGGCAACGAAATCAAAGCCGACGGCACACCACCATTGCTATATGCAAAAGCATCGGTGTCGGTACCAGTAGAACGAGAAGCGGCTTCGCGTTGGAACGGAATCTCGTTTGCTTCGGCCGTTTCGATGATTAAATCCAACAACTTGTTATGCACCGCTGGGCCATAAGTCACCGTAGGACCAAGTCCGCAACGGACATCGCCTTGTGCTTTCGCGTTGTATAAAGGTGGCTGTGTGTCATGCGTCACATCCGTAATAATCGCTACGTGCGGTTTTATGGTTTCGGCAATCATTTCTGCGCCGCGCAAACCGACTTCTTCCTGCACCGAATTGACGATGTACAAGCTAAACGGCAACTCAATGTTGTTTTCGTGCAACATACGCGCAACTTCAGCAATACAAAATCCACCAATGCGATTGTCGAGCGCACGACCTACGTAAAAACGATCATTTAGCACCATAAATTCGTCTGGATAAGTGATAACACAACCGACATGAACGCCCATCGCTTTCACTTCTTCCTTGTTTTTTGCACCTATATCGATAAAAATATTCTCAATAGTTGCTTTTATTTCGTCTTTACCAGTACGCGTATGGATCGCAGGCCAACCGAAAATACCCTTCACGATACCATTTTTGGTATGTATATTCACCCGTTTTGAAGGCGCAATCAAGTGATCCGAACCACCATTTCTGATGACATGTATATAGCCATCTTCACTGATAAAGTTCACAAACCAAGAGATTTCGTCCGCATGACCTTCTATCACGACACGGTACTCTTTTTCGGGATTTATGACTGCATAAGCCGTTCCATAATTATCCAAACGGATGTCATGTACGTAAGGTTTTATGTATTCAATCCAAAGTTTTTGACCCGCAGCTTCAAAGCCAGTTGGCGAAGCATTGTTCAAATATTTTTCTAAAAATGCTTCCGATTCAGGTGTAATAATATTCATATATTAAAATATTCTATTTTTAAAACAGTAATATATAACGTGTTCTGTGAAATAAGGTTTCAAAAAGTAAATAGAAAATGTTCTTTAAATAAATAAGCAATTGGCAATTAGCAAGTTTCTAAAGAAGTAATAAGCAATTGTTAATTGCTAATTGTTTATTGCTTGTTGTCAGTTGCTGAATGAACTCCAATTTTTCGGATCTTTGCGCCAAGCGCTCAACGTTTCAAAATCTGATTCAGAAATATAATTTATTTTTAAGGCTTCCGCCAATAGCGCATCGTAATTGCTCAAAGTTTGAAGCGGACAATTTTCGGCATCGAACACATTTTGAGCCTCTTCAAAACCATACGAAAAAATGGCCAACGTGCCAGCAATCGAACAACCAACACCTTGCAAGGCTTGCACAGCTTTGATGGAACTGCCGCCAGTCGAAATCAAATCTTCTATGACCAATATGCGCTCATTTCCACGAATATTGCCTTCAATCACGTTTTGGCGACCATGACCTTTCGCTTTGTCGCGCACATAACACATCGGCAAACCCAAAGCATCTGCCAACAATGCTGCGTGCGGAATCCCTGCGGTTGCGACACCAGCAATCATCGTAAAATGACCAAACGCTTTTGATTTTTCAATCAAGCAATTTTTGATAAAATTTCGAGTGTCTGGATAAGACAACACCACCCTATTGTCGCAATATATAGGCGACAAAATGCCCGATGCCCACGTAAAAGGATTTTGTGGACTCAATTTTATTGCTTTAATTTGCAACAATCTTAGCGCCACTTCGGCGGCCATATCATCTTGATTCAAGTTAGTATCGTTTATAACTAATTAACAATCAATGTTTTATAAATATTATTTTAATAAAAAAGAGATTAAAATGTCAAAATATTTATAATAAATAAATTTTTATTTTCAATCTTTTTAAAATAATTTTCGCAAATGTACGAAATCTATATCAATGAACGTCCGCTTTTTTTAATGAATTCTAAAGATATTTTGGGTCGCGTGATGGATCAAAATCATTTCATAGCGCGATATACTGGAAAGGTAAAAAACGTCATGAATTTTATAGACATGATGGAAAAATCGCCCAAATTTAATTCGGTTACGCTCCATTATCCTGACTTAGATTTGCTTTGGGCAGATTTTCAGACGCAGTTTAAATTAATAGAAGCGGCAGGAGGTTTGGTTAGAAACGAGGCTGGAAAAACGCTTGTCATATACAGACTTGGTACTTGGGATTTGCCAAAAGGCAAAATCGAAAACGGCGAAACTGTCGCGGATGCAGCTGTGCGAGAAGTGCAAGAAGAAACAGGCATACAAGCCATAGAACTTGGCGCTGAGTTGATTCAGACGTATCATACTTACCGAAATCCGCATAACTCAAAGCACGAACGCATCTTGAAAAGAACCTATTGGTTCGACATGAAAACAAGCGAAACAACACTCGTACCACAAGCAGAAGAGAACATCGAAAAAGCAGAATGGGTTGATTTAGAGCATTTTATAAAAACCGAAAATAATATATACGATAATATTAAATTGGTTCTGAAGGCTGGAGTTTGATTAAAAAATACTTGATTTTTAAATAAATCCGTTTTAATCTGCGTTTGCCAAAATACAACGTTTGTAAACGTAGATAAGTAGCAACGCGGATTTAGCCGATGCAAGCAAACGCTGATAAAGCGGATTTTAAAAACTCGATTAGTAGCACATAAATAATAACTTGGTAAAGTTTATATGGGAGTAACTCTATTTTGTATAAAAATAAAATTTTAATATATAAAACATTGATAATTAAATACTTATAAAAATATTTAAAAGCTGAAAACTAAGATAAATAGAACGCTGATTTGTCATGATTATCATGATAAAATCATGATTTTGTTTTAAAAAATCATGATTTATAATGATTTTTATAA
>JAYUJV010000010.1:0-4140 GCA_043764975.1 Saprospirales bacterium | reverse complement strand
TTACGATTTGGCAACGAAGATTGGTTTCTTCCTCAAATTTTTTAGTGAACATTTTGTCGGTTCGGGCAAATACTTTCCAGTCAATACTTTTGGTACTTTCGCCAGGATTGTAGAGCCGATGCTCCGCAAATTCGACCGAAAAACCATGAAACGGCGACTTGTGCAAACCAATAATAAAACCCTCTACCACTTGGTTGGCGAGTAATTCCAGATTGCCCAGATTTCTAACTTCTATGTTGTCGAGTAGCATATTATCTTGATTGATGAAAACCAATAAATTTTATAATAATAATTTATATTTTGAATAAAACACTCAAAAATTTGCTGCAACGATGGTAAGTCCCTCCTTTGGAGGGATTTAGGGAGGTCGCCTTTTATCATTTTAAACGAATCCAATCGCGCTTTGTTGCAATAAAAAAGCCTTTTACGATATTTATCATAAAAGGCTTTATATTCTTCAAATATTGGCTTGGATTATGCCAAAGCTGCTTCAATTTTTTGAGCCAACGCTGCTTTCGTAATCACACCAACGTGTTTTTCAAAAACAACACCATCTTTCAAAATCAAAATCGTCGGAATACTACGTACACCATATTGTATCGAAATGTTCGGATTGGCATCTACATCAAGTTTACCAACCGTTACTTTACCTTCATAATCTGCATGTAATTCGTCAATAATTGGTGCAATCATGCGACAAGGTCCACACCAAGCTGCCCAAAAATCTACTACTGATACACCTTCTGCTTTTGCAGTTTCATCAAAATTTACATCTGTGAATTCAAATGCCATGATATTTATATTTTTTTCCCGAAAGGACGTTATAAATGAAATTTAATAATTACAGTTCTTTTTTTTAATTTTTGAAATAACATAAAATGTCTTTTTCTACTCAATTTTTCTGGGTATTAAGTATTTTAGTATTAAGTATTACAGTTTTAACAATATCTAAAAAACTCATAACTAGTTTGTTATACCGACTTGAATACTTAATACTTTTATACTTAATACTTTTGTGAATTTTAAAAAATTACCACCGATTGTATTGTCCAAAATAATTTAAAAAGAAACTATGTTATTCAAAATAATAGCGCAAAGTTAATACCTTTATTCAAATATATCTGTCATACAACGGACAGATTTTAAAAAATTATATTTACTTTTGATCTAAAATATTGATAATGAATGAATTACGACATCATAAATAAGTTAAAAAAAGTACGCATACTGACTATTTTGCTCATTTTCACTTTGGCAGTTAGGCAGTTATTTTGTCAGTATTCTGAGTATTGTGACGTTTTTTATACACGAGGTATTTTTCCCTATATCAGAATTTTACTCAATTGTACGTTTGGAATATTGCCTTTTGCGAGCGTTTATGTTATTTTTCCAATGCTTATTTTATACTTTTTAAACAAAATAAGGCGCATAAACATTGCTGACTTTCGTCAAAATATTGCCATAAAGATGATTGATTTTTGTATCTCTATTTTCAACATAATTTCAATCATTATTGTCTTATTTTTTTGGCTTTGGGGATTCAATTATTGTAGCACAGAACCCGAAAAAATAATGCGCATTACGAGCCAAAACTCCTCGGAAAACGAATTGTACGATATGCTTTTGGTATCAAAAGATACACTCGAAAAAATGACCAAACGCTCGGATTTTCAAAACAGATATGAAACCATTAATACCAGAAAAATAGATAGTTTAGTAAAGCAATTTTGCTCACAAAATATTAATAATCAATTAATTATAAATAAATATTTACCCAATACGGCCATAAGACAAATACAGCCGAATGGTTGGTTGAGTGGCTTTGGTGCATCGGGCATTTATAACCTATTTACTGGCGAATGTAACATCGACAACGATTTGCACCATATTCAAAAACCATCTACAATTGCACATGAATTTACGCACGCTTATGGCATAACGGACGAAGGTTTTTGTAACTTTGTAGCTTATATTGTTTGTAGCCAAAGTCCAAATTTTCAAGACCGATATAGTGCCGAATTGATGTTTTGGCGAACAATTGCAAGAGAATACAAGCAATTTGATCCTGAAAAATACGCTAATTTAAGAAGTACTTTATCCGCTGAAATCATCACTGATTTGAATGATATAAATAAAACAATACTCGAAAAGCCAGTTTTCATAGAAAATCATACCGAAATATATGATCATTTTTTGAAAGCACAAGGCGAAGAAGAAGGCGTTTTGAGTTACGATAAAGTCATTGGTTTAGTTCGCGCTTGGCGCTTGAAAAAATAAATTTTAAACTTTTGTAACTAAATAGAATGTACTCCAAAAGGTTTTACAATACGATTAGTGTTTTTTTATTTATAAAAAATATTCGATAAAATCTGACTCGAATTTAGACTTTTTATTCGTGTATTCGTGGCTAAAGAAAATACTATAAAAGATCTTTTTAAGCCACGAATACACGAATTTAGACTTCAGAGCGTAATAAAAATGAATATCGAATAAATATTTACAGGTAAAATAAAACACTAATCGTAGATAACAAATCCAAATGTGTAAAATGGTAAAACCAAACGCATTTTGTTATATAAATTCATCGTAAAGTGTTGAATAAAAAAAAATTTTCCAATATTCAGTATAATTTGCACTGAGCAATAAGCAATATTTGCCAAAAATCGTTGCCAATTGTTTATTGCTAATTGAAACGAGAAACGCAATAAACTTCAATGTTAATACTTTTCCACTAATACCAAAGTTTTTAATTTTTTTTATGAATAAAATACTTAATTTTTTACAATATTGGTTCAATACCACATTGGATTTCACACGCATAATATGGTCGGTTAGTGCCAATTTGATTTATCAAATGTTGATACTTATGGTAGGTGCTATGTCATTGATTGTGCCAGATCAGTCGTGGGATTTGTTTCAAAGTTTTGCCGAAGTGAACATCACTTGGTACAAAGTCATCTTTTTTATCGGTGTGCTTTGCTGGGGTTTTTCGTTGTGGCTTTGCTCACGCATTGTCTTGTATTTGGTCAATTTATCAGCAGTTTTGGCCTATTATAGACGATATTTGAGCGAATCGAATACTGATATTAATGCTGACAACAACATCAATATCGAAGTATTATTGACCGAATCGTTGGCTTGGATTCCACGTTTTTTTGGTGCGGCACCTTTTTTTATCGTCGCATTGGCATATCAAGTAGCGTTGAGTAAAAATAATTTAGGCATCTTAAAAGTAAATGATAAGGTAAATTTGATGCTCCAAATATTAATTGGTGCGTGGTTTGTGTTGCTCATTTTATCCGTATCGCTTGGAGAGCAATCTGGATTCAAATTATTTTTAGATAAAATATCAAAAACAGGAAATTTGTGGCTGAGTAAAATTTTTCATCAAGAAAAAGAATTTTCGACTCGAAATATCATTTTCATCAAGATTCCAACCTTGATTTTATTGTTATTAACAGCTATTTTATTTTTATTAAAAGATCAAATTACGACTTATTATACCATATTTTATTTGGCATTTGGTTTTTTATCGCTTTCCCTTTTTCCGTTATATTCTGCTTATTTCAATGCCAAAGATCAAAATTTTGTCGAAAAACGCTTCGAGTTGCGTTCATCTCTGTCGTTTATGACCGATATTTGGCCACGTAAATCGTATAGTATTCCACTAATAGTTGGTTCGGTACTTTCCATCGTGATTGGTATTTTGTTGGTTTGCAGCGCGCATATTTCCGAATATTTGATGCCAGGCACTATTATCGTTTTTTCACTTTGTTTTTGGACATATATCGGCGGAATGTTGAATGCCTTGAGCATCGGTAAACGATTTCCGATTGGATTTATTTTGATTATTGTTGTCATAGTCGTCAGTTTTTTTAACAACAATCATGCGCTGAACACCACTCATTCGATGCCAAATGACACTCGAAATACGGTCGAAAATCATTTTGAAACTTGGAAAAAACAACAAACCCAATCGGGTCATAAAAAGGTAATTTTGGTGGCTGCTGAAGGCGGCGGTATTCGCGCAGCCTATTGGAGTGCCAACGTATTGGCAGCCTTAGAAAAAGAAATTGGGCCTGATTTTTATCATTCTATCTTCGCCATGAGTGGCGCATCGGGCGGAAGCGTTGGCGTGAC
>JAYUJV010000009.1:0-1538 GCA_043764975.1 Saprospirales bacterium | reverse complement strand
GTGTTGTCGCGCCAATTGCGTAAACGCACATACAACGCAGGATATTTGATGTCAGTTGGCGTAAAAACTTTAGTATTTTCTCTTGTAGCTACTTTTTGCGCCACATAATCCAACTCACCATTTGCTTTTGCTCTGACGTAATCATTGGTCGAAAAACCCTTTTTTGCTACGGCAAAACAAGCATTTTTGATGAAAATGGTTTTCAATAATGAATCCATCGCTTCATTGATTGATTTTTCGACTGCTTTATTGTCGGATATTATGCCAATATTTTTAACTTGATTAAAAAAAGTATTCGTCAATTTATCCTCAAAATATTCGCCTGCTTTTTGCAATCGCGCCAATAATGCCTCGTTTTCTTCGGGCATATTTTGTAGCATAAAATAGCCTTGTATTTGCGGCATAAACTTTTCGCCAAGTGTATATATTTCAGTTTCAGCTGCTAACTTTATAGTTTGAAATGCTCGAATAGCATCTTTATTGACGATGTTTTCATTTTCTAACAAAAGACGATTCAAGTATTCACCATTTTTTTTTATGGTTCTAAAATCAAATAATTCATGAATCAAATTTTGTTGAAATTCGATTTTGGATTGGCGCAGATTAGCTGCATCGGGCGCATTACGATCTACATTTTCGCTATAATTTTTGACAACTGTATCGGTTTTTACACTCGATGTCGCAATTTTTGATTTCAATACAATACCTTCAAAACTTTTACAACGGCTCAACGCCACATACACTTGACCGTGTGCAAACGCCGCATTTGCATCTATGATGGCGCGCTCGAAAGTCAAACCTTGGCTTTTATGGATTGTGATGGCCCACGCCAATTTGAGCGGAAACTGCACAAACGAACCGATAATATCTTCTTCAACCTCTTTGGTGTTTTCGTTGAGCGCATATTTTACGTTTTTCCATTCGGCTTTGGATACCGCAATTTCGTTCGTATCAGTTGGGCATTTTACATAAATCAAATCGTCTTCGATTTTCGTAATTTTGCCTATTTTTCCATTATAAAAAAGTTTTTCTCTCGATGAATCATTTTTCACAAACATCACTTGTGCATCAATCTTGAACTCCAATGATTGCTCAGTCGGATATGAAAAAGGCGGAAAATCGCCTTCGATTCGCGCTTCAAACGTATGAATATCGCCGTAAATTGACAATAATTTGGTTTGATTGATCTCTTGTGCCGAAGCGTTGTGCGACGACAACGTAATGTATGGATCTGAGTCAAGTGGCTGAAAATCAGGTATATAGCGACTATTCAAGGTCGTCAAAACTTGTTCATCTATTTTATTGTCGCGGACTTTATTGAGCAAATCAATAAATGTCGCATCGGCTTGTCGATAGATGTGTTTCAGTTCTATGGCAACAGGTTGCGTTTGGCGCAACGCCTTGCTACCAAAAAAATAAGCGGTGTCGTAATGCGCGCGCAACAAGTTCCATTCATCGTCTTTTACGACTGGTGGCAATTGGTGTAAATCGCCAATCATCAACAATTGTATGCCGCCGAATGGTTTAAAATGGTCTTT
>JAYUJV010000008.1:0-4157 GCA_043764975.1 Saprospirales bacterium | reverse complement strand
CACGCCGACATCAAAACTGAGGGTATTTGCGCCAACTGGCAAGCCATCAAATTTGAATGTGATGCCTTTATCAGCAGCAATGCTATCTACGTTTGTAGCCGAAAAATCGAGTAAAAACACTTCGTTTTCAGGCTTTGAAACGCTACCCTTTCCAGTCCAACGGAAGTTATTCATAAAAAAAGAAAAACTTTGAATCTTCATCGGCAAGCCTTTATAATAAGGATATTTTTGATACATCACGAGTGGTCGCGTGCCGTATCGGGCCTTAAAGGTCACTTCGAGCGAGCCGCTTGGGCCTGCGTTTGTCTTGCTATCGTTACAAGCACCGAATAAAAGTCCTATTAAAATAGAACATAGCAAAATTTGTGTTTTCATGTTTCTTATTATTTTAATGAGGGGTGATTTGGGTAATTGGTTAAATTGGTTTAATTGGGTAAATTGGTTTAATTGGGTAATTGGTTTAATTGGGTAATTGGTTCTAAATACTATCATAAAACGTTGATTATCAAATTATTATTTTACAATTAAGTTGATTTCCTTATTTCAACTAATTTAACTAATTCCCTATTTTCCTATTTCAACTAATTTAACTAATTCCCTATTTTCCTATTTCAACTAATTCCCTATTTCAACTAATTCCCTATTTTCCTATTTCAACTATTTCAACCATTTTCCTATTTTAACTATTTACTTTCTAAAATCTATTTCTGCATTGTCGCCAATATTTAGGCTTTGTCGCGCGCCTTTTATAGAAGTGTCGCTACCGATGATGGATTGGTTGAGTACAACTTCATTCAACGCAGCATAACTGCCAATGATGGAGTCTTTCACAATCGAATAGTCAATGGTCGTGTTTGCACCGATGGTCACGTGCGGGCCGATAATCGAATTGCGAATGTTGCAACCCGCGCCAAGACTAACTGGATGCACTATAATGGTGTTGTCGAACACAGGTAAGTCTTGATACTTAAAGTGTTGATCGAGTAACATTCGGTTGGTTTCGAGCAGGATTTCTTTTTTGCCACAATCGAACCAATTGTCCACCGTAAAGGTCGTAAAGATGGTTTTATGATCTATCATTCGCATCAAGGCATCGGTCAGTTGGAACTCGTTGTGTGTGCGGATATTGTTATCAATATTGTACTCAATACATTCTATTAGTAATTTTACTTCATTTATCTTGTATAAACCGACAATAGCCAAATCAGATATAGGAATTCTGGGTTTTTCGATTAAGCGTTTTATACGGCCTTCTTCGACCTCTACGACACCCACTTCGCGTGGATTTTGTACTTTTTTAACGCCCAAACAAGAATATTGTTCATTCATTAATGCTTCTATGTCGGCATCAAAAATAATGTCGCCGAGCGCAATGAACAATTGTTTTTCATTTTCTATTTCGGCTTTTGCCGTCCAGATTGCGTGACCAAGCCCTTCGCGCAGTTCTTGAAGTACAAAAGTTTTGTTGATGGTCGGATAGTTTTCGTTGATATAATCTTGGATTTTTTCGCCCATGTAGCCAATCACAAACACAAAGTCATTGATGCCTGCAGCCATCAGTTTTTCGACAATAAACGCAATGATTGGTTTGCCAGCCACCGCAATCATTGGTTTGGGTTGTGTATATGTATGTGGGCGCAATCGAGTGCCTGCACCTGCAACAGGTATAATAGCTTTCACGTATTTTTATTTTTTACAAAGATAATCAGGAATTTTTAAAAAAGAATCAAAATAAGAAAAATATCGAAACTGACGACACAAATCAAATTCGTTTTTAGGCTTCACAAGGTCTTTTTTTATAAAAAAAGTCAAAGTATTTATCGTTTCGGTTTTAACAACTATCTTTACTTTTCAAAACAACATACAGTATTAAAAAATACTAAAAAACCTTTTTTTTGATAATTATAAATAATTGATTATCAAAGTATTAAATTTAAAAAAGAAAACAACTATGTCAAATCAACAAGGTCAGCTTGTGCGTCGCATTACGCTATCATCAGCCATTATATTGGTATTTAGTTCGGTCATTGGTTCTGGTGTTTATAAAAAAGTAGCGCCCATGTCTGCCAATTTGCAATCGCCAAAACTCGTATTATTGGCTTGGATATTGGGTGGTATCATCAGTTTGTGCGGTGCGTTGAGCAATGCCGAAATCGCTGGCATGATGGCGGATTCGGGTGGAGAATTTGTTTATTTTCGTCGTATTTATGGCCGATTCATGGCTTTTATCTGGGGTTGGAGTACGTTTGCGGTCATCAAAACGGCTTCGGTAGCTAGTATCGCATTTGTGTTTGCACAATCACTCAACAATATATATCCGCTATTTCACTTACCAGCCAATATCGAAGCCATTACGCTCTTTGGCTTTTTGAAGCCATTTGATAGCTTTGGTGTCAAAACCGTAACTATATGTTTGATTTTAATCCTGACTTTTATCAACACACGTGGTCTGAAAGGTGCAGAAATGCTCAGTAACTGGATTACAGGTTTGGTCTTGGTTGGTCTATCGTCTATTGTGATACTTGGTTTTATGTATGGCGGCGGCAGCATCGCCAATGCCACCACGCCAGCCAGTACTTATGTAGAGCAATCTTGGTTGGATTCTGGTTTGATAAAAGCCTTTTTCGGCGCATTATTGGCTACATTTTGGGGTTATGAAGGGTGGAATACGCTCGGCTTTATTGGTGGAGAAATCAAGAATCCGAATCGTAATTTGCCGTTGGCTTTGGGTTTGGGTATTTTGGGCATCATTGTGGTTTACGTCGTCGTCAATTTTACGTACCTATATATATTGCCGACCGATCAGATTATCGAAATCAGTAAATCGCCGAATAAAATTGCAGCTGTAGAAGTTATTCGCCACTTTTCAGGCGATTTTGGTGCAATTGCCTTGTCTATCGTAATTTTGTTTACGACCATGGGTTGTACCAATAGCACGATTTTGATGCCACCACGTGTCTATTACGCAATGGCAAAAAGTAAACTATTTTTTCCGATGGCAGCCGATATTCACCCAGTGTATAACACGCCAAACAACGCGCTTTGGATTCAGTGCATCTGGGCTTGTTGCCTCGTGCTATCGGGCAGTTTTGATCAACTGACGGATATGTTGATTTTTGCAGCGTTTTTCTTTTATGGTGCTACGGCCTTTGGTGTGTTCGTGTTGCGCATACGCGAGCCGAATACGCCACGACCATATAAGGCTTGGGGCTATCCGTTTGTGCCAGCGTTGTTCGTAGTGTTTTGCGTGGCGCTGATTGTCATTACGTGCTACACGAAACCAAACGAAGCCGCAATGGGTATCGTTTTGATGCTTACTGGCGTTCCGTTTTATTTGTATTGGACGAGAAAAGCTGATAAGGAAGAACAAGCGTAGTCATTGGGTAAATTTGTCTTTGATAGACAATGGGTTATAAATTCTAAAATACAATTATTTTTGTAACAACTTAGCCAATAATCAAGCAAACAGAAAAATTGAAGTTTTAGGCATCACTCGTTTCAATAAGCAATAGACAATAGGCAAAATTTGCTTATTGCATATTGCAAATTATAATAAATCTTGCCAAAAGCCTTATAATTTTCACTTGATTCAATGAATTGCTAAAAAGTTACTTATTTTCAATAAATACTTATAAATAATTGATTAACAAATAGTTACAAAAAAATATGAAGTACATAAGTTTATTATCTTTAGGATTAATCTGCGCTTGCGCGAGCATAAAGAATCCTGCTGCGACGAGTTTTAATGCAGCCAAATCCGATGCAAAAGCCATAGTGATTGCTGACCAAGTGATGACCGCAAACGGCGGCCGAAAGGCATGGGACGCAACGCATTATATTGCTTGGGATTTCTTCGGCGCACGCTATTTGACTTGGGACAAACAGTCGAGCGATGTACACATACACATCAAAAAAGACAATGTAAAGATGTTGTTTAACCTAAAAACCATGAAAGGTTCGGCGAATAAAAACGGCACTGCGCTCGAAGGAGAAGATCTAACAAAAACGCTCGAAAAAGGCCGTAAAATTTGGATAAACGACAGCTATTGGCTCGTTATGCCCTTCAAACTAAAAGACGATGGCGTTACGCTACGTTACGTAAAAGAAGATAAATCCGCGGACAATCAGCCTTGCGATGTGTTGCAACTCACGTTTGA
>JAYUJV010000007.1:0-12183 GCA_043764975.1 Saprospirales bacterium | reverse complement strand
TGATTTTGGCAGCCAATTGTGATTTGAGTTGTGTTGCAGAACCAAAAAATTGTGAGGCACTACAATCTATCAACAACATGACGGTCAGTTCGCGTTCTTCTTCATATACTTTTATGAATGGGTCGCCAGTTCGGGCGGTTACGTTCCAGTCGATGTTGCGCACATCGTCGCCATATTGGTAGGCGCGCACTTCGCTGAACGACATACCGCGCCCCTTGAATGTGCTATGATATTCGCCCGTAAACAATTGCTTCGTCAATCGTTTGGTTTCGATTTCGATACGCCGCACTTCGGCCAATAATGACGCTTGATCCATATTTTGATATTTATATTTCAGGACGTAAAGGTATAAAAAAATGCTACTTTTCATATCCTTGTACTCGATATTTTATGTATTTTTCAAAGCTGTATTTCAAAAAAAATAAAAAGTATAAAAATGTTTTTTTATAAAATAAAAGTATTTATATTTGTCATTATTAATTTTATTCAGAACAAAACAAAAGTAAATGGAAGATCCAAATAAGAAACTTAAAGAAATTATCAGAAGACTAATGGTGGATAATGGGCATAGTGCAGATGAAATAATTGAAGGGTTGAAGCAGAAGAATATACCACATGAAATAGCCACAAGTTTGGTTTATGAAGTCAGTGCTGAACACAAAGACGCCATTATTGAAAAAAGGAACTCGGCAGAAAAGAAAGAAGGTCTCGAAACATTAGCATATATAGGTGTATTGATGGTTTCATCGCTTGGTCCAATTGCACATATAGAAGAACCAGCTTGGTCATGGATTGCGCCTTTGATTTGTGCTGTCATCGCTTATTTTACGATACCCCAAAAACCGATTGCGGCCATTGTGGGTGCAATCATTTTTTGTTGTGCTTTCTCTTATGCTTACGAAATGTACTTTAAGGACAGATCTAGTTATATCAAAATCGAAATGGCGATACCGATGCTCATGGCTGGTGTTCCTGCATTTGCGATGTTCAAGTTATTGGAAGCCTTGATTTATCCGCACGAAGATTGATTAATTTTAAACAAAAACTCAAAATAAATGGAAAATCACGAACTAAACGAAACCCTAAAACGCTTAGAACCTAAATCCAAAAAATGTGAATATTGTGGCTTCGGAACGGTGTCTAACATCAATGACTGCTACTATGGCTCGGTATTTAAAGAAAAAGCAAGGACGAATATTATCGTGCATCGTTCCGTAAAATTTGCACAAATGGACATCGGGATTCCGAGGTGTTCAGCTTGTAAGGAGAAGCATGGCGAAATTTCAACAAAATCAAAGTTGGTTGGTTTTGCAGCAATTGGGGTACTATTGTTATTAGGATATTTGATTGTTCCAATCTCAGCGCCTGCAGTAGTTGTTTTTATTGTTGCATCAGCATTTACATGGGTTTTTGCATCAGATAAATTTGAAGAAAAACAATTTGAGCAAATAGGAATCTTAAAAGAACACGCTGGATTTGAGAAAGATGAAACTGTCCGCACTTTTTTAGCCATCGGTTGGTCAATGTCACCACCTTCGGCGTAATTTTTAGCACATATAAACCTCAAAACTAATGAAAAACCACGACTTAAATGAAAAGCTAAAAAGGCTAGAGCCTAAATCCCAAAAATGCGCTTATTGTGCTAATGGCTTGGTAACCAATATGGATATCACCCCTTATTACTCGATACATAATGAAGTAGAAAAACCATAATTACGATTGCACAAAACGCTTTAGAATCAGCAAAAAATGCTATTGGTGTTCCGAGGTGTGCATCTTGTATGCACGGCCATATTGAGTTAGAAACAACTTCGTTTAAATTAAGTATTGTAGTTTTAAAAAATAGAAAATGATTTTCATTCACGATTTTTCTAACTCAACATCATTGACTCTTACGAACTTACAGTTTTCAAAGGCAATTCAATCCTAAAAACGCTTCCTTTGCCTAAAGCGGAGGTAACGCTAATTTGGCCTTGCAGCCTATCCACTATTTTTTTACAAATCGCCAAACCCATACCAGAACCCGAAAACGACTGATCGTCGTGCAAGCGTGTGAACAGCACGAATATATTTTCATGATATTCAGGCTCAATACCAATGCCGTTGTCGCTGACCGTGATGAGGGTCGTTTTAGTAGTTTGTGTACAGTTGATTTCGATTGTTTTATGGACAGTAGTGTTGTATTTTATGCCGTTTTCAATCAAATTTTGTAACAGTATTTCTAACAAGCTATGGTTTGAAAATACAATGTTTTGTTTAGAAATGACGCTAATTGTGGCATTTTGCTCTACGGTATAGCTCAATATTTTTTGCTTTATGTTCTGCACAATTTCTTTTACATCAAATTCGCTCAGCTCAATTTGGCTATTGATACTCAGTTTTGAAAATTCGAGAATCTCGCTAATCAGTCGATTCATTTGCTTACCGCCTTCTTGTACAAATTTTAGATATTCGGAAATATTGTCATAGTCTTTTTTTGCAATTTTTCGCTCAATTAAGTTCGTAAAACTAACGATGTTTCGCAGTGGCGTTTTGAGGTCATGCGAGGCCACGTGTGCAAAACGCTCAAGTTCAGCATTGGCCAAGTTGAGTTCTATGTTTTGTTTTTCTTTCTCGTGCAAAGTATTTTCAATCTCAATCGTTTTCTTTTCAGTTTCATGCTTATAAATCCGAAGCATGAGTATGATACAAATAACCGTAGCGATTTCTGACATTTTTGTATCCCAAAATGTACTCGGTAAATTCATGTAAGGTTTATAATGTGTCATGATATACTCCGAATATATCCATAAAAAACAAACATAGAAAAAAGCCACAATCTGATATTTTAGTTCATGATAAAAGAGAATAGCGGAAACCAAAAAAATAAAAAATAGACTTTCAGCCCTTATTTCGCTGCCAAAACAGATGATAATAGCTAAAATAGCAATTGGATATAAAATTTGAAATACTTGTTTTGAAATATAATATTTTGAATGATAATTGAGGTAAAGAGACAAAAACAAGATAGATAAGTAAGTAAAATCTGCACATATCTGAATAAAACCTTGTATAAATAAATCTTGAATGAGTCCAGTTAATACGATTGTAATGGATGTAACAACCATCTGGTTCATGATTTTTATATTCAGCGCATCTCTATTCGGCGTATCGGCTTTTATGCCAATATTTGTTAATTTGTTCCCAAGTTGTGAAAAGTTCATATATTAGAATATTGATTGCAGTTTTTTAGTCAAATTTTAGCATTTTTTACAAATATCTTCACACCTAAAACCAACTTGTCCTGATAACCATAACTTTAGCGAATGAGCGTATTGCAATATGCTGTTTATTGAAGTGCAAAATCTAAACCATTCTCATGTATTTTGAAAAATAAACGAAATCATACAATGTTTTTTATGGCTTTTTTTGTTATGTCAAATAAAAACTATAATTTTGTACATAATTTAGAAAATAAATACTATCCACATCTGGCATGAGTTTTAAAGATCTTGTAGAAAATATCGAAGAATTGATAGAAACCGAAATCGACCTCGATGAAGAGTTGGCCGATATTGGTGTAGGCACACATGCGCATTTGGTAGTCTATAATGACGATTATAACACCTTCGATTGGGTAATTCAGTGTTTTACGGAAGTGCTGAAGCACACGAGCGAGCAAGCAGAGCAGCTATCGTTTATGGTACATTACAAAGGTCGCGCCATTGTGAAAGTAGCGCCACGAACCGTGTTGCGCCCATTGCATACGGCATTGTCGGATAGAGGACTTTCGGTCGAAATCGAAGACGGCGAATAGTTTTTTTCAATTTTCCCCTAAAAAAGAATCTTTTATAAGATACCATTTCTAATTTTTTAATGCCTTTCCTTTAGAGGTGATACAAGTAAAATGGGGATGTTATTTTTTTGAATGACCCCTTAATGCCCTAAACATAGTATTTAGGCATTTTAAATTTTGTTGCTCAATTGCTTGCAAAATACTTTCCTTTTCAATAAACTTCAATTTTTTCTCGTATTTTTTATCTTTGAACTTTAAAGGTACATCAAAGCACCATTTGTAAATAAAAAAATAAATATGGAAGGTTCAGTCATTTATAACATCAACGAAAAAGGCATTGCCAATATCATATTTGGACACCCAGCGCACAACTCGATGCCAAGTCATCAGCTCCAAAAACTCACCGAAACCATCACGCTGCTCGGCGAAATGGATGAAGTGAGCCTTATTATTCTTTCGAGCGAAGGCGAGCGCACGTTTTGCGCAGGTGCAAGTTTTGACGAGTTGGCTGCAATAGATAATTTTGAAACAGGCAAAACCTTTTTTAAAGGCTTTGCAAACGTGATCAACGCCATGCGTAAATGTTCCAAAATCATCATTGCACGCGTGCAAGGCAAATCGATTGGCGGTGGAGTAGGGATTTCGGCGGCTGCGGATTATTGTATCGCAACGCAATTTGCAACCATAAAATTGAGCGAATTGGCAGTTGGTATTGGCCCATTTGTGATTGGCCCAGCGGTACAGCGCAAGATGCGACTTTCGGCATTTAGCGAAATGGCGCTCAATGCGACCGAGTGGCGCACAGCACAATGGGCGCGCGAAAAAGGCTTGTATTGCGAGGTTTTTGATACTATAGAGCAAATGGACGCTTATATTATTCACTTTTCAGAAAAATTGGCGGCCTCTAATCCCGAAGCACTTCGTTTTCTGAAAAAAGTATTTTGGGAAGGTACAGACAACTGGGATCAGCTTTTAGACGAGCGCGCTGGTATGAGTGGTATGCTAGTCCTTTCCGATTTTACAAAAAATGCAATTGCCGATTTTAAAAACAAGGCATAATAAAAATTAGCTTTATTAAAAATAACTATTACATGGTTTTTTCATAAATATATTGTTATTGGTCGTAACTAATTGATTATCAGTGTTTATGAAATAAAAAATCATAATTTTTTTTAAACTGATTTAGAATATATTTGTAGATGGCATTCGCGATTGAAAAACCGTATTTTTTCGATAACAATACGTTTGTGAAAAAACCATGATAACTATTGGTAACTTTGTCAAGGTTCAAAAAATTGATAATGTTGAAATTAAACAAAAAAAAAGCCATTGACAACCGTCAATGGCTTTTTTATAATATTTAATTCTATTTTGCATTTGCGGTCTTACGCAATTCCTCAAACCTCAAGCAATTGGTTTCGCAATCGCCTTTTTCATTGAGTATATAAATGGTTGTGCCGTCTATGTCAGTGATTTCGTACTTTTTATTATCATTCAGTACAATGTTCTTGAATTGTAGCGGTACTACTTTTGCATTGAATTTATTGATCAAACCAACTTTGTTTTTGCCATTCGATACGATAGAATAACCCAAGCGGAAAGTTTGCTTTATTTCATCATATTCATAATTGATTTGTGGCTTACCTTTTTTATCCACGAATCCCCAGTTACTTGTTTCTTTACTTCTTACAGCATAAAAACCTTCACTTTGGCGCTTTATTTCGTCAAATATTGGCTTACAAACTTCTTTTCCTAGCGTATCTATAAAGCCCCATTGGTTACTTGAGTTCATCACGCGCGATACATTGTTTACATCATACGGACTGATCGAAGCATAAGGTTTTTTATTGACTAGCAATAGCGTTCGTTTATCCAAAATATGGTAGCTCACCGACACATCTTTGTAACCAAAGGCATTGATGGCAACATAGTGATTACCCAATAACGTATCTGTTACTTCGTAGCGTATTTTACCTTTATATTCGCCTTCTGCAGCTGGCACAAGTACATTGTTATTTACATCAATGACTTTCCAAGCCTTACAATCGTCGCCTTTATCACCACAATTTTTTAGTGTTTCTTCTACGGCAGCCATTTTGTAATTATTAAATTCTGATACTTTCGTATATACTGAAGGTATAATTTCTTTTCCTTTTATATCAATAAAACCATGAAACGTAGCTTCTTTAGTCACTTCACACAAGCCATATTGATTGAACTCGCCAATGCCAGTATATGAACTTGGTTTTACGATCACTGTCAGACCTGTATCAATCAGACCATAATATTTTGAATCATTGCGAACAGTAGCTAAACCATATTTATTAAAAGTTGTCAATTCTGCATAAGATTCGCTGATGCGGTATGATTTACGGCTAAAATAGCGTGTACCCAATTCATCTTTTGCTTGCGCTAAGCCAAATTCATTGAACAATGAAATATTTGAAAAAGCTGGTTTCACAATCATATTTGCAAGGTTGTCAATGATACCTATTTTCTTATCTTGCTCTACTGTATAAAGATTGCTTGCGTTCGATTTCTCAATTTTTGTATATAAGGCGTCACGTTTGATTGCACCATCTATACGGATAACGCCATATTTATCACCGTCGCGTACTTTAAACAAATCTTTGCCTGTAAAAGGCTCAATATTGTCATAGTATTTAGAAACTGGCTTCAATGTTTCATCATAAGTATTGTCTATAATGGCTTGTTTGCCGTTGGCAAAAGTTGCAAGGCTATAACCATAAGTCAATGCACGTGCAAATTTTATGTTTTCGAGTGCATTGCCTTCATTTGCATTGCCATCTATATAGTACCAATTTACTTTTTTTACGAGTGCCTTTCCATTGTTAAAATTATCGGCCAATTCGTACTGACAAGTGATGATTTCATCGCCGCAATAATTTAAGAAACCAAAAACTTGATCTTTTTTGATACGTGCAAAACCTTCTTTGTAGTTATCGATAGAGCCATAACGAGGGTTACGCTTCAAGGAATCAAGCGCAAAGCAAATAATATCATAATTATCGGCATCTTTACTACGTATAAATTTACCTTCTTGACGGCCTTCTAAGCATTTTGCAGAGTTCAAGATGTTTTGACCGCGCAAGAGTCTGCTTTTTTCAGGTAACTGAGCAAAGTTAGAAATGGTATCGTTGTCCATTTTTTCAAGTTTCTTCGACAGCATTTTGTCCGTTGTCGCTATAAACTCCCCAAATGACTTAGAATCATTGTCTTTATCTGTTGCAGAAGCTGACTGATTCATAGTTTGCTCCACGGCTTTGATGTCAAAGTAAAGCGAAACAGAATCCACGCTTACCGAATACTCCTTATAAAGGTTATATACGCGCATGAGTTGTTTACGCGCTTCATCGGGCGTTTCGTTCGTGGCTGTTACAGCTTTAGCTGCACTAATATTGTTATAAGAAGGGGGATCTAAATTGGGGCGTTCATTAATGTTTACAGAAGCTACTTGAGCTTGTAAAGTAAAGGCACAGACTGATAATGCCACAAGGTGTAGTAGTCGCTTTTTCATCTCTTAAGCAAGGTTTTGGTTAATTATTAAGGTGCTTTCACAACTTTCGCATCACAAATGTAATGCTTTTTATTTTGATATGCAAGTTTGTGACACAATAATTCATTGATTGTCAATGGAAAAGCAAATATTTAACATATCACTTATATCCTAGTTGTATTTTAATATTTTATTATATTGCAACTGTTGTATCTGATAATTAACTTGATACGCATTAGTAGAATCTATAATACTACATAATATTGCAATTTCGTTATTAAAAATAACTTTTGAAAAAGAATAATATAAACTGAGTTTTTGTGCCGAAATTACGGTTTCGACACTCGTGAAGGTAAGGTCATTGTCACCTAATTCAAGTTTTTGCAATTCGTCCCAGATGCTTTCCAAAAATGGATTGTTGGAAAGTATGGAGTGGTCGCGAAAAGGTTTAGTGACAAAGATAGTATCGTCGCTTTCGAGTACATGAGCATTGGTACTGAGCAACAATTGCTGATTTGAGTTCGAGTTGTACTCGAATGTAGGCATGGGTTGAGCGTGGTTGTTTTGAGTCATTTAGTATGTTAGTCTGGTTTGTTTTCTCTCTATTATTTATTGCTATTATATGCTCAATAATGCAGCGCCAAGATCCAAAAACATCTCCTCCACGTTTTCGCCTGTTTTTGCGCTAGTCAATATATTCCACATCATTGGTACTTCGGTTTTTATTTTTTCGAGTTGTTCATCGGTTACCAAATCTCGTTTATTGCCTACAAGTCGTATTGTACCGTTTGGCAGTAGTCGTTGCAGGTATTGCAAATCGCTCGCAATGTTGATATACGTTGATGGCCGCGACAAATCGAACACATATATAATACCCGATGCGCCTAAAAAGTAAGACACAGGTACTTTGTCTTGAGTCACTTCACCTGCAATGTCCCAAAGCAAGATAGATAACTCTTGACCATTTACGTCCACACTCTTTTTATTTACTTTCACACCGATGGTCGTTAGGTATTTATCGTTGAATTGAGAGTATATAAAACGGTTGAATAGAGAGGATTTTCCTACCCCAAAACTACCTGTTAGTATTACTTTTTTACTTATCATAATGTATTGAGTGATTTGAGTTCTATTGTTTGGTTTTCAACATTTTGAGACATAAAGAACGATTCTAAACGTTGCGAAACTGCTTTATATTGTGTTTCGTTTAGCTCTAAAGTCATTCCTCGAAGTTCTCTTTCCGAAAATTGATGAATAAGACCTGAAAGTTCGTTCCTATCTTTTGTAGATATAGAACCACTCATGGCCACCGATATATAATATGAATGGTAATTTTGAAGTAAAATTTGAAAATTTCCGTATTTTACCATTTCTAAATCTTGATTTTCGCGCTTAAAAGCATCTTCCACGAAGGCTTTTATAGCAGTAAGCATACCAGCTATCAAGTCTTTATCCATTGTGTCTTGTATAGATGCACTGCCCAAAAGTAATCCAGAATCGCGCTGAATCACATACACTTCCAGTATCTGCGGCCGATCGAGGTTCGATAACACGATGTCGCTTTCGCGAATACCGAATACTTTTACACGTATTTTTTGAAATATTCCTTTACTACCCAATGTGTCTTGTATGCGCTTATCAATCGCATCTTTGAGCATCTGAAACTGGTAGTTAATGTACTTCTGTATCATCTTACCCAACACAGGATAAATGGTATCTAATATCTCATTTTGTGACGTTTTTATGCGATCCTCTACAATCTGATTTACGGCTGTTTTGAACTCTTTCGGAAAGTTTTTTTTCAAAAAGTCCATCCGCTCTTCTATGATTGGCTGCACCTTTGTTGATAGCTCAAGCGGATTTTCTATGATTTCTCGCAAACGGGCAATCTCGTCCCTGTCCTCATGGAGTATTAGCTCCTTGAGTTTGGCCATTAGGTCGGCATCTTGAACGTAATTTCCGTTTTTAGTTGTCATTTTTATTCTACTTTTACTCTACTTTTATTCTACTTTTACTCGGCTACAATTTTCTGACTCATTTCTACCAACAACTTTGATAAGGTAGCCTTATCTGTTTTACTCGTATTTTCGATTTTATTTTTCAACATATCTACCTGATTATCAAGGTGATGTCTTAGTTTTTCGAGTTTTTCATTGAACTCGTTTGTGTGCTTCGCAAAGTGTGCTTCAGTTCTGTCGTCTAGCATCTGAATACTGCTACGCAAGTCTTTTTCTAAGGCTGCCATACGATCAGCAATTTCGGCGAAACGTTGATCTATATCGTTAATATGTTGCCCCATTAGTATATCTCTGATCATACTAATGTCGCCTAATCCACCTGATTTTGGGTTTTGCTTTTCCATAATTTATCTATAGGGTTTTATATTGAAAACTAGTTAAGGACAAATATAATTCAATTTTAACACTTTTGCAATCTATTGTGCAAATGTACGCACATAATTATATTTTTTATTAACGTATAAAAATCTTTTTTGTGACAGACTTTAAATAAATAAAAGCTATTAATATTTTGTTTTTTTAACATTTTGCTTTTTTAATATTTTTTTAAAATTGATAATCATAGCACTATGTATTGCTTTAAAATATATGATAAAAAAAACATAATTAATTTTATTTTGGCATTCTGTTTTTTATGATTTAAGAAGAAGATTTCGATGTAACGCTGTCAGGGTTTTAAACCCTGACAGCGTTTGGAAGCCATTAATTTTCCCAGACTGCTAAAGTAGAATTAAAAGGATAAAAAAAAGATAAAAAACATAATTAAGTAGTAGTGAATAAATAAACAAGGTTAAAAATCAGGTGTTTCAAGCCTTTAAAACCTTGTTTATTTACACATAAGTACTTAATTAGATAACTTTAGTTTATAAAGCTATCTTTTCGTCAATTTTTTTTGTATAATTTATGATTTAAATCTAATTTTTAGTTTCTAAAATCTTGAAATATATCTTAATATTTCAAAAAAACAATTCCAATTTTTAGATTGTTTTTTTATAAATGATTGTCAAATCGTAGTTTTTTTTACAAATTAAGAAAAAAATAGATGTATTTCTACAAAAACACTTTGTATAGTCTTACATTTACGCTATAAACAATCAAAATACTAAAAAATAATCATATTTACATAACTTACTTTTTATGTCAAATCGAATAATCCTATCCCTGATTGCCACTTGTTTTACACTGTTGCTCAATGCGCAATCGAAAGTCGAAAAACTACAATTCGTAGAGCAATATAAAAATATTGCGGTCATGGAAATGCAGCGTACTGGTATGCCCGCGAGCATAAAATTGGCGCAAGCCTGCGTCGAATCCAATTATGGCACAAGTACATTGGCGCGTAAAGCCAACAATTTTTTTGGTGTAAAATGCGGTCGCGATTGGATCGGCGACACCTACTACATCAAAGACGATGACTACGACGAAAATGGAAAAATCGTAGAATCGTGCTTTCGTCGTTACGATGCGCCCAACGCTAGTTTCGTAGCGCACTCTGAGTTCTTACGCGATCCGAACAAAGCCTATCGTTACGGCTTTTTATTCCGCCTCGACCCCTTGGATTATAAAAAATGGGCGCAAGGATTATACCAAGCTGGCTACGCCACCAATCCAAATTATAGTAACCTATTGATAAATACCATCGAAGACCTACAATTGTTCAAATTCGATGTCATGACGCCAGGCAATGTACAGTCGGTGGCAGGTGTGATTATGGTCAATGATGCCAAAATGATTTTGGCAAAACTCGGCGACACGCCAACCGATATTGCAGCCAAATACAACATCAGTCTAAGAAGACTTTTGCGCTATAACGAAAAACTACGTGGCCCAAATCAGCCTTTGACCGAAAACTCACGTATATTTATACAGAAAAAAAGACGCTTTTTTAGAGGAAAACAAAACATCCATTACGTGCAAGCTGGCGAAACCATGTACAGTATCTCGCAACAATACGGCGTGCGATTGAGCAAATTGTATTGCAAAAACCGTATGGAAGAAGGCACGCAACCAGCCGTAGGCGAAAAAGTAAGTATTCGAGGTCGATTCAGCAGAAGCGAATCCCCGAAATTACGCGACTCAAGTGGCGATGAGGACAACGCCACACCAGTACAAAACAATGGTGACAAATTGCTCGACATTGACAACTCGACGGTCGTGAAGCCAAGCGATTTGCCAGAACCAAGCAACACGCCAATTCCAGGCGGAGTACTCAGCAACCCAATACCAAGCACTAACAGCAATGGAACGAATACTTCAACGCCAAGTAATGGCAACACACCAAGCAATAATAATGGCACAACCACAACACCAAGTAATGGCAACACTTTCCCTGATGGCACGCCAATTATTGTCGAAAATCCTAAACCAGACGATGTAAAAGTTGTTACGCCAGAAGTTTTAATACCTAAAAAGCCGACAAAGCCAGTTAAGAAAAAAGATACAACTACGAAGCCGAGTACGCCAGCCACAACAACGCCAAGTACTACCGTGCCAACCACAAAACCCTCGACTACACCGACGAGTACTACGCCAAGTTCGACTTTGCCGACTTCAAAACCGACCACTTCGACAAGTAGCACAAAGCCAAACACAACACCAAGTACTACAAAACCGACAACAAGTGGCACCACGCCGCCACCTGCACAAACTATACCGACCACTTCGCCAACGAGTTCAGTGCCAAGTACAACAACTGGCGCAACTACAACGTCTGCGCCAAGTGCAAATATAGAAGGCGCAGTATATTATAGCGTAGCGACTGGCGATACGATGTATAGCGTTGCCAAAAAATTTAGTACAACAGTTGATGCGATAAAGTCACTCAATAACCTAAAAGCCGATGCGATTCGCCCTGGTCAGTTTTTGAGGGTAAA
>JAYUJV010000006.1:0-4167 GCA_043764975.1 Saprospirales bacterium | reverse complement strand
TCGCTATGAAACAAACAGGCATACGACCGTCAGTTGCTGCATATTGACCAAAATCTTTTTTGTAATACAACTCTCTCAAGCGTTGTGGCACATCAAATTCGTAATCTTTTGGTACATATTTTTCCATGATACCGTCCATAAAAGTATAGGTTTGGTATTGTACGCCATCGCGTGGCTGAAACGGCTGTACCTTTCCATAAGCCAATCTCAATGTGCTATTTGCATCTGGATAAAAACGTTTTTTATCTTTAAAAACTTCCATTTGCGCCGCCATATATTGACGTTGTAAACGTGAAATTTTTGGCTGTAATTCATTCAACTTTACCGCTACACGCAAATCATATCCCGACACAATGCCGCTTGCAAATTGGAACATCGGATCTTTTTTCATTTTCTTAATCAACTCGGCTGGGTCGCCACTCACGAGTTCCATCATCTTATCACGATTCGTCAAAAGCGTCTTGTTATACAATTTATTGGTCAAAGCTGACGCATCATTTCCTTGTCGGTAACGCTCCATCAAGGCATCAGTGCCGATGTATTCGGACTGCACATTCTTGAAATACATACTCATCAAGGCATCAAAAACTTTACGGTCAGTTGGCTCATTAAAATCCGAATAAAACTCCTCCATAAAAAATTTAGTATCTTTTTTTATGTCTTCATAACCCTGTGCGCCTTTCTTTTCATACTCTTTTATTTGGGCTGCCACAATATTATATACGCTCAAAATTTGCGTATTTCCGAACGTTTCGCGATAATTATCACGTATATATGCGTAAGGTTCTATGTCTTTATACAAGCCTTCAAACTCCGACAAAACATTTCCATATTTGATTTTCAATTCAGGATTTGCATTGACCAACGTCATAAATTCTTGCTCATATTTCATCTTTTTGTTGATAGCATCAGACTTTTTGAGTCCAAGGCTTTCGCCTTGCCATTTTTTCCAAGCATTCGATATACTCGCATATTTTGAAGCGTATTTTATCTTCACTTGCTCGTCAGCACGCATATCTATATCCATGATTTT
The DNA here is from genome assembly GCA_043764975.1 of Saprospirales bacterium. Taxonomy (GTDB): domain Bacteria; phylum Bacteroidota; class Bacteroidia; order Chitinophagales; family Saprospiraceae; genus JAYUJV01. The sequence goes on along the minus strand of JAYUJV010000006.1, from coordinate 3,134 downwards.
CAAGGCTTTATCTCGAATTGCAATCTTCGCTGGATTCAATTTACTGACCGTTTGCGCTACCGCATACGAAGGCAAATACTCTTGTGTGCGACCTGGAAAACCATATACCATCGTAAAATCGCCCTCTTCCATACCGTCCAATGAAATCGGTAATGAGTACTTTGGTTTCAATGGAATATTGTTGGCTGCATACTCAGCGGGTCTGCCATCGGGGCCAGTATAAATACGAAAAACCGAAAAATCGCCTGTATGACGCGGCCAAACCCAGTTGTCGGTATCCGAGCCAAATTTACCTATCGAAGATGGCGGCGCACCTACCAAACGTACATCTTTGTAGGTTTCGGTCACGAACAAAAAGTATTGATTGCCCTCAAACATAGGACGTATCACGATGTCTTGTCCAGCCGATTTGATTGTATTTTTACGAATCTGAGACAAGTTTTTATCTATCGTCGATTGACGTGTTTTTTCGTCCATATCAGGTGTAACTGTCACAAGCGCTTGACTCGATACATCTTCTATTCTGACAATGAACGTTGCGGTCAAACCTTGATTTTGTAACTCACTTTCTTTTTTATACGCCCAAAAACCATCACGCAAATAATTATTTTCCAAAGTCGTATGATCTTGAATTGCATCAAAACCGCAGTGGTGATTGGTCAAAACCAAACCTTGATCTGAGATAATTTCGCCAGTACAAAAGCCGCCAAAACTCACAATCGCGTCTTTCAATGAACCTTTATTGATACTATAAATGTCTTCGGCAGTTATTTTCATCCCCATCGATTTCATCTCCGCTTCATTGAGTTGACCGAGCAACAATGGCAACCAAATCCCTTCGCCAGCAAACGAAATTCCTTGTATCTTGATAATGATTATCAGTAAAATGATTAATTTTTTCATGTTTATTTTTTTATGAGTAAGCGTTCTTTGTTTTTTAATATTTATTGTTGGAGTTATTGATTAATAAGTGAGTTTCACCCTTCAAGGGTTTTAGCTTATTTTTTTGACAACAAGCCCAAACACTCCACCAACGAATCTTTCCAATATGGTATTTCGATACCAAAAGTAGTTTTTATCTTCGTTTTATTCAAAACGCTAAATGTAGGTCTTTTTGCTGGCGTCGGAAATTGAGCCGAGGTTATCGGATTGACCTTTACATTTATTTTTTCGAGTTCAAAAATCGTTTTTGCAAAATCGTACCAACTTGTCACACCTTCATTGCTGTAATGAAAAACACCATACATATTTGATTTCAATTCAGCATTTTTTGAGGTTTTGTCAATAATTTCAAAAATCGCATTTGCTAAATCCCTTGCGTAAGTTGGCGTACCGATTTGGTCAAACACAATGCTAAGTTCGGGTCTTTCAGCACCCAATCGCAACATCGTTTTTACAAAATTATTTCCTACGCTCGAATACACCCAAGATGTCCGAATCACCATCGTTTGCGGACAATATTGCATCGCCAATTCTTCGCCTTTTAGCTTCGTGGCTGCGTAAACACTTTGCGGATTTACAGCGTCCGTTTCAATAAATGGCGTATTTTGAGAACCATGATACACATAATCGGTCGAAAGATGAATCAAAACGGCATTTGATTTCTGACAGGCTTTCGCCAAATACTCAACTGCAAACGCATTGTTGCTTTCTGCTAAATCAACTTCTATTTCCGCTTTATCAACCGCCGTATAAGCCGCTGTATTGACTACGTAATCAAACTTTTTTTTAGCAAAAACAGCGTCAATATGGCCTTTATTGCTAATATCTAATGTTTTTCGATCCAATATTGTACAATCGAATTGCTCAAATTGTGTTTGTAAAAAACTAAGTTCTTGCCCAACTTGACCATTTGCACCACTTATTAAAATACTAATTTTATTCATTTTTTAATCATCTTTTTCTTTCAATTTTCGCTTCGCTCTCACGACTAACGATTTCTCTAATTTAGCAACTCTCGATTTTCGACTTTCACCTTTCTCACGACTCACGAAAAAAAAATTGCCTTAGCAATTTTCTCTCACGACTCACGATTTGTCCTCTCGATTTTCGACTCTCGACTTTCGCTTTTCTCACGACTCAAGACAAAAAATTGCCTTAGCAATTTTCTCTCACGACTCACGTTTTGTCCTCTCGATTTTCGACTCTCGACTTTCTCACGACTCACGACAAAAAAATTGCCTTAGCAATTTTCTCTCACGACTCACGATTTTCGACTCTCGTTTTTCCTCAATACCTCAAATGCTGACCAAACAACGGTTGCACCAAATCTTTTTCGCTCAACATTGCTTTCGATAAATCAATTTGCCAATCAATATTCAAAGTCGGATCATTGTACAACAAGCCGCCTTCGTGTGCTTTTGAATAAAAATTATCACATTTATATGCAAAAATTGCGGTATCGCTCAACACAACATATCCGTGCGCAAAACCATGTGGCACGAATAACTGACGCTTATTTTCTTCCGTCAACAGTATCGTAAAATGCTGCCCGTAAGTTGCCGAATCTGGACGAATATCCACGACCACATCCAACACATCGCCTTGTATGGCACGCACCAACTTCGCTTGCGCCATATCGCCAATCTGATAATGCAAACCGCGCAACACACCAAACGAAGACAACGCTTGATTATCTTGCACAAAATTAGCGAAAATCCCTGCCGCTTCAAACGTTTGTTGATTGTAACTTTCATAAAAATAACCACGTTCATCGCCCCAAACTTGAGGTTCAAATATGATCAAATCTTGTATTCCTGTTTTAAAAAAAGGCATATAATTATTAAATAAAACGATTAAAACATTTATAAATAAAAAAATTAAAAATTTAATATCATCATGGTTCAGAAATTTAATCTTTTTTCAATAATAAAGACTAACCGACAAAAATGACTAACCGACAATATTGACCAATAATCTACAAACTCAAATCTCTCAATTTAGGTGCATATTTAGCTGTGATACCAACTGTAACAAGCGTCATGATTCCGCCGAACACAACTGAAGGTACTAAACCAAGTAAAGCAGCAGCTGAGCCGCTTTCAAACTCACCCAATTCGTTGGATGTGCCGATGAAAATACCATTTACGGCACTCACACGACCGCGCATATCATCGGGTGTATAAAGTTGCGAA
>JAYUJV010000005.1:0-12200 GCA_043764975.1 Saprospirales bacterium | reverse complement strand
ATTACTCGTTGGCGAACAAAACCTTTGATTATATACAGGCCGCAAAACCTGCCATTCATATCCAATTCCCTGAATACGAAGCACTTAATGAGCGATATAATATCGGAATATTGGTAAAATCGACTGCACCAGAAATACTTTGCGCAGCCATTCAGCGTTTATTAACTGACGAACAGCTTTATACCAAACTGGCGGACAATTGTAGGCGCGCCGCAAAAGAATTGTGCTGGGAAAATGAAAAAAATACGTTACTTAATATATATAATGCCGTATAAATAGTAAATTTGTAGAACATTAACCGAAATCATTTATATCACAACATGAAAGTACACCTTTTATTTGCCGCAGCTTGCTCATTTGCACTTTTGAATACGCAAGCCGCTGCTCAATCATTCACGATGAAGTTACAGACAAACTTGAACCCAACGCCGAAAGTAGAGAAAAAAGCGAAGGAATTAGAAGCGCATGGCGACAAGCGTATCGACAATTATTATTGGCTCAATGATCCCAAAAATCCAGAAGTCATCAAATATCTGGAGGCAGAAAATACGTATCGCGAGACGTTGATGGCGCACACAAAGCCTTTGCAAGATAAATTATTTAAGGAAATAACTAGTCGTATCAACCAAACCGATATGACTGTGCCTTACAAAGACAATGGTTATATGTATTATGTGCGTTACGAAACTGGTAAAGAATATCCAATTTATTGTCGTAAAAAAGGCACGATGGAAGCGGCCGAAGAGATTTTGCTCAACGTTAATGAATTGGCGGTTGGTCACAAATATTATTCGGTTGGTGGAATGTCTGTCAGCCCCGACAACAAAAAATTAGTGTTTGGTGTGGACACGGTTAGCCGTCGTCAATATACATTGATGTTCAAAAACCTTGAAACTGGCGCTGTCGCGAAAGAAGAAATCGTGAATACGACTGGTGCAGCGGTTTGGGCGAACGACAATCGAACGGTTTTTTATACCATGAAAGATCCCGAAACACTACGTTCTGACAAAGTCAAACGCCACGTATTGGGCGTTGTGGTCAAAAATGACGAAGTGGTTTTTGAAGAAAAAGACGAAACATTTAATACGTATGTATATAAAACAAAATCTGAAAAATATATCATAATCGGTTCAGCATCAACGCTTTCTACCGAATATCAATTTTTGGATGCGGACAATCCAAGTGATAATTTTAGGGTTTTTCAAGGTAGAAAAAAAGATCTTGAATATGGTATCGATCATTTTGAGGACAAGTTTTATGTGGTCACAAACCTAAATGCCAAAAACTTCCGCCTCATGGAATGTCCTACGCATAGCACAACGACCAATAATTGGAAAGAAGTGATTCCGAACCGTGAAGATGTGTTGCTCGAAGGCCTCGAAATATTTGAAGAATATTATGTATTGCAAGAGCGCAAAGATGGAATCACGCAATTACGCGTGAAAAGTTGGGACGGCCACGTGGATTATAAAGTTAATTTTGGAGAAGAAGCATACCTCATTTCGCCAAGCACAAACTTGGTTTTTGATACCGAAGTAATGCGAATTTCTTATACATCGCTTACGACACAACCGACTATTTATGATTATAATATGCGTACGAAAGAGTATAAATTGCTCAAGCAGCAAGAAATCGTAGGCGGATATGATCCAAAACTCTACAAATCGGAACGAAAATATGCGATTGGAGCAGACGGTACTCGGATTCCGATGTCTGTCGTTTATAAAAAAACAACTGCATTAGATGGTACTGCACCATGTTTACTATATGCGTATGGTTCGTATGGTTATAGTATGGATCCAGCGTTTTCATTGACACGTTTGAGTTTGCTCGATCGTGGTTTTGTGTTCGTGATTGCGCACATTCGTGGCGGTCAAGAAATGGGCCGCACTTGGTATGAAGATGGTAAATTATTGAAAAAGAAAAATACATTCACGGATTTTATTGAATGTGGAAAAGCACTCGTGGCTGAAAAATATACATCGTCGGAAAAACTCATCGCGCAAGGCGGTTCGGCTGGCGGCTTGTTGATGGGCGCAGTTGTGAACATGAATCCTAATTTATTTAAAGGCATCGTGGCGCAAGTGCCGTTCGTGGACGTAGTCACAACTATGCTCGACGAAACGATTCCACTCACGACTGGCGAGTTCGATGAGTGGGGCAATCCGAAAAACAAGGAGTATTATGACTACATGAAATCTTACTCGCCGTACGACAACGTGAAGGCTCAAAATTATCCTTCGATGCTCGTTACGACTGGTTTGCACGATTCGCAAGTTCAGTATTTTGAACCTACCAAATGGGTTGCCAAATTGCGTGACCTCAAAACCGACAAAAACCCATTGATGATGTATTGCAACATGGACACTGGTCACGGCGGCGCATCTGGCCGATTCGAGCGCTACAAAGAAACAGCCATGACGTATGCCTTCATGTTGGATTTATTGGATATAAAAGAGTGATTTTGTTTTAATTAAGGTAATTAAGAAAATTAAAATAATGAAGATAATATCTTGATTTTTAGCGTTTTATAATCTTTTAAATGCTATCTGATCTGTGAAAATCTGTGTTATCTGTGAGACAAATCTCTCATGGATAACACTTTCAATAAATAAACAACCATGCGAACAAACTTACTTTCCCTGTTTTTATGCCTTAGTTTTGTAACAACTTTTGCTCAAAAACTACCGCAATCAAATGTCATGTTGATGCAAATTGACAGATATTCGGATAGTATTTCGGTTTCAAAACCAATGTATTTGACTCAATTCAATAAATTTGGGTACAACAATCAGCCGTATTTTATGACTGACGATGAGTTGTATATGAGCGTTCAGTTCCCTTATGACACGACGCAAACCGACATATATAGTCTGAATTTGGCCACAAAAGAATTTACGCAAATTACGGAAACCAAAGAAAGTGAATATTCGCCGAAATTGAGTCCCGATGGCGCTGGTTTTACGGTGGTTCGCGTGGACGCAAACAAAGAAAAAGCGCAGCGTTTGTGGCAATATCCGTTAGATCGATCGGGCAAAGGCAATGCGCTGTTGAGTAATACCGACATTGGATATTATCAGTTCGTGACACCGAAAAAAGTAGTAGCATTTATAGTTGAGCCGCAAGAAAAACACCACATGAGTACCATCGAACTTGGTAGCGGCAACGAGTCGAAATTTTCGATGCCAATTGGTCGTTGTTTTCAAAATTTTGGCAATGGAACGATTGCTTACGTCGATAAATCCATAGAAGATGCGTATCAATTGATGCGTTATACGCCTGCTGATTACACGTTTGGCTTGTTGGTAGATTTGCCTGTCGGCGCAAATGAAGATTTCGTTTTCTTGGATGAAAATATAGTGTTGTTGGCGCAAGGTTCGAGGTTATATTCATACAATTTGAAGACAAAATCAGGTTGGAAATTGGCGATAGATTTGAAATCATTGAACATAAAAAAAATAGAACGCTTGGCGCTAAACAAAAAAGGTCAATTGGCAATGGTCATAAAATAAACAAGATTTAATCTAAATAAAATTATTTTTATAAACTTAAAATCTTTTTGGTCTTTTTTTTGTTTATGATTTCATACTTTTACAATGCTTATTTTTTTATACATATATTAATAAGTAAAATTATAGAAATTTAGATTAAAAAAGTGAAAATAGATTAAAAATAATTTAATTTATTTTATATAAACAACTGTAAATCAATATATTAAGATGCTGCCTAAATTCACGAAATTACAAGATTCATTCGAAGCAGAGCTAAAGCTACGTGTCAATCAATATTTTGCAGACAACAAACTGTCGTTGAAAGGAAACTGGAAATTATACTACAAAGCAATTATTTTGATTGTGGCACACATCATTATATATACGGCTTTGGTATTTTTTACGCCAAGTACGCCTTATGCTATTTTACTTTGTGTGTTGTTGAGTTTGGCAACTTCTGGCATCGGCTTTAATGTCATGCACGATGGCGGTCATGGTAGTTTCTCGAATAGTAAAAATTTGAATAAAGTGGCCGCTTGGTCATTGGATTATTTAGGCGCAAGTTCATATATGTGGCACGTAAAACACAACGTGGCGCACCATACATTCACGAATATACATGGCGCTGACGACGATATGCAAGCAGAACCGTTCATGCGTTTGTGCGAAACACAACGCTTGCGCGGCATCCACCGTTTTCAGTACATATATTGCGTATTTGCTTACGGCTTGTTGTATTTCTTTTGGGTATTTTTCTTTGATTTTAAAAAGTATTTTACTGGCAAAGTAGGCAATGTACCGATTCCAAAAATGTCCATGAAAGACAATGTTGTGTTTTGGTCAAGTAAAGTTTTGTTTTGCACCGTATTTTTATTTATACCAATGTCGAGAGTTGGTATCATGCCGACCATTGTTGGTTTCTTGATATTTTGCTTTTTCACAGGTGTTTTCATCGCTTTGGTGTTCCAATTGGCGCATATCGTAGAGAAAGCGCATTTCCCAATCGTACCCGAAAACGGTCGTATCGCGAACGAATGGTCAGTACATCAATTGCAAACGACAGCGAATTTCGCAACTGGCAGCAAGTTTTGGACTTGGTTACTCGGCGGTCTAAACTATCAAGTAGAGCATCATTTATTCCCTTCGGTTAGCCATATTCACTATCCTGAATTGGCAAAAATCGTGAAAAGTACTTGCGAGGATTACAAGGTACAATACAACGAATATAGACTCATGAGCGAGGCTTTGGTGTCGCATATAAAGTTGTTAAAAGATTTGGGGAAAGCCTGATTCTTTTAATTATAAGAATTAAAGAAATTAAGAAAATGAAAATAATATATTGATAATCAATGTTTTATATTTTATTTTTTTAATAATTTTGATAATAAATAATACGAACAAAAACACCGATTAGCGTTTCTAATCGGTGTTTTTCATTTATGAAAACAATAAATGAACAATCAAATAACAACACGTAAAGCCAATACTTCGGATATAGCAACGGTATTCAGCCTTGTGCAAGAGCTGGCGTTATACGAAAAAGCAGAACACGAAGTCACGACTTCGATTGAGGTTTATATTCGAGATTTTGAAAATAAGGTATTCGATGTCATCGTGGCGGAAATGGATGGCGAAGTGGTTGGTATGACGCTCTATTATATGGCATATTCGACTTGGAAAGGCAAAATGCTTTACCTCGAAGATTTTGTGGTACGCGAATCGCATCGCCGTTTCGGAATCGGACAGCTTTTGTACGATGCCTATATTGCAGAAGCCAAAACGCTTGGCGCAAACCTCGTGAAGTGGCAAGTTTTGGATTGGAACGAACCTGCGGTCAAGTTTTATACAAAAAACAACGCCACAATCGAAAAAGAATGGTGGAACGTAAAAGTTATTTTTTAAATCAAAATAATATTTATTGGTTTTTAATCAATACCTTTGTATCGAAAATACAAAACGCTTCCACGTTTGTTTAATTTCTAAATATAAAAATCGGGGTGCCGAACAAACCTTGCAAAAGTGCAACGGTTCGGCTGAGATGATACCCATAGAACTTGCGCAGGTAATGCTGCATAAGGATTTTTTTTACAAAAGCTATATTTCGCTCATGTAAACCCATCTCGATTCGATTTTTGTTTTATTTCAATCAATACGTTGATTATCAATGTATTAATAAAATAATAAAATAAAAAATGTCAATCAAAAATCAATTACTTTTTATTTTTTTGCTTTTGCAAACGCTTGTTTTTGCGCAAAGTGACACACTAAAAGAAGCAACAATTTTAGCAAATTGGGCGAACAGCAACACGCCAATGGCTTTCGATAATGTATCGAAAAAAGCCTTGCAAAAAAATAATATAGGGCAAGATATGCCTTATTTATTGCAACAATTACCGTCTGTGATTGCTAGCTCGGACGCTGGCACTGGTATCGGTTACACGAACTTGCGCGTGCGTGGCACTGATGCGACGCGTATCAACGTTACTATCAATGGCGTGCCACTCAACGATGCTGAAAGTCAGGCGGTTTATTGGGTCAATATGCCCGATTTTGCGACCTCGGTCAGCAATGTGCAATTGCAACGTGGCGTTGGCACATCAACGAATGGCGCTGGTGCGTTTGGCGCAACCCTGAACTTGAATACGAGTCAAATGTACGAAAAACCATACGCAACTTTGACGGCGACTGCTGGTTCGTTTGGCACTCGAAAAGCAAGTTTACAATTCGGAACTGGTTTACTCAACGAGCATTTTACGTTCGATGCGCGCGTCTCGAAAATCCAGAGCGATGGTTACATTCAGCGCGCTACGGCCAATCTTGGTTCATGGTTTACATCGGCAGCGTATATTGGCAAACGAAACAGTTTGCGGCTCAACGTTTGGAGTGGTCACGAGCGCACTTATCATGCTTGGAACGGTGTGCCGATACAACTTGCCAACGATAAAAAATTGAGAACGACCAACACCGCTGGAACAGAAAAAGAAGGTGCGCCTTACGAAAATCAAATTGATAATTATACTCAAAAACATTTACAACTTATTTACAATCAACAAGTTAGTCAATATTTGAGCTATAACGTAACGGCTCACGCCACGCTTGGTAGCGGCTATTATGAAGAATACAAAGCCAATCAAAATTTAAAAGATTATACGCTCAACGCTAAAGATTCGACGATGACAGACGTGGTGCGCAGACGTTGGTTGAGCAATATTTTTGCTGGTGCATTGGCGAATATGACTTACCAAAAAGGGAAATTGACTTGGGTAAATGGCGCGGCTATTAATCAATATGTAGGCGATCATTTCGGCGAAGCGATTTGGGCAAAAGGCTTTGACTTGCTACCTTCGCCTTTCAAATATTACTTGGATCGTGCGAAGAAAACGGATATTAGTTTTTATTCAAAGGCAAATTATAGGCTTTCGCCAAAATTAAATGTGTTTGCCGATTTGCAGATTCGACACGTAAAATATCAGTTTTTTGATAGAAAAAATGAAACATCAGAACCCAATATTTTGACATTTTCTAAGCCAAATACTTTCGTTAATCCTAAATTTGGACTGATGTATAATCTTGATAATCAGCAAGATATGTTCGCTTCTTTCGCTGTCGCGAATAAAGAACCGAATCGTGACGATTATAGATATGCGGCAATTGGCAGTACGCCTCAAAACGAGTCTTTGTACGATACTGAATTGGGTTATACGTTGCGAAAAGCAATCAGCATGTTTCGAGCGAACGCCTATTTTATGTATTACAAAAATCAATTGGCGATAACTGGCGTCATCAACGAAAATAGTCAGCCTGTGCGCGTAAATGTGCCTAATAGTTATCGTGTTGGCATTGAGTTGCAATACGCGACCAATCTTTCGGCGCAACTTCAATTATCGGCGAATGTGACGTTTAGTCAAAATAAAATTGTTACTTTTACCGAATATTTTGACAATTGGGAAAAGTTTGGGCAAGAGTCAAAAGTGCATAAAAACACAAATTTGGCACTTTCGCCCAATGCCATGTCGAGCACAACGCTTACTTATTTGCCTTTTGGCAAAAATGCTGACAAAGCCGATAATTTACAAATTTCGTTGGTTTCGAGATACGTTTCAAAGCAATATTTAGACAATACAAGCGATGAAAAGGCGGTTTTGAAAGCCTATTTTGTACAAGATTTTAAGTTTGTTTTTGCACCCAATAAACTAAAAAAATACAACGTAGAATGTAACTTATTGGTCAATAATATCTGGAATACATTATATAGCAACAACGGTTGGTCGTATCGCTTTCGCTCGGACAGTTACAATCCGATTCCAGACGATAAAAGCGCAACCAAAGGTCGCGAACAAGGTATTTATAACCTAATCGGATATTATCCGCAAGCTGGAACGCACTTTTTGTTGGCGGTTAAAGTTGGGATTTAGGGGGAATGGAGAGTTGTTAATCGAAAGTCGAGAGTCGAAAATCGAGAGTTACTAATCGTGAGCCGTGAGAGAAAGTGCTTGACGCACTTTTTTGTCGTGAGTTGTGAGCATTGCGAGGCAATCGTGGGATTAAATCGAGAGTCGAGAGTCGAAAATCAAGAGTTACTAATTGGGAATCGAAAATCGTGAAAAACAGACCTTATAAATCGAAATAATCTGACAAACTGACAGATTTTTTCAAATGGCAACATAATTGACATTTTATTAATAATTATGATTGAAAAACTAAAAAATATATTTAGAACAAATACGGATTCTACTATGACAGAAGAAACGCAAGATACGATTTCGCAAGCGGAACTCGATGCAATGTTGCATGACGAAAGTACTGATAATCAAGCAGTTGAAAACGAAACGAATGAGCAAGAAGCAGGTTTGCAACAACAAGTTGATGAACTAAAAGACAAATATTTACGCCTTTTTGCAGAGTTCGATAACTACAAAAAACGCTCTGTGAAAGAACGCGTGGATACTTTAAAGACTGCCGCACAAGACAGCTTGTCAGCTATGTTGCCAATTTTGGACGATTTTGAGCGCGCTGCCAAAAATGGTGACGGTTTGTCAGAAGGCATACAGTTGATACATAATAAATTGAATAGTATCATGTCGCAACGTGGTATAAAAGCAATGGAAAGTACTGGCGAAGACTTCAACGCTGAGTTTCATGAAGCCATTACCGAAATTCCAATACCTGACGAAAGCATGAAAGGTAAGGTAATTGATACCGTAGAAAAAGGTTATTTTTTAAATGATAAAATTATCCGCTACGCAAAAGTCGTAGTTGGCAAATAAAACATGGCAAAACGTGATTATTACGAAATACTCGGTGTGGCAAAAAATGCCGATGATGATACGCTAAAAAAAGCATATCGTAAACTGGCGATGCAATATCACCCAGATCGCAACCCTGATAACAAGGCTGCCGAAGACAAATTCAAAGAAGCGGCCGAGGCTTATGAGGTGCTGAATGACAAGACAAAACGCGCTCAATATGACCGATACGGACATGAAGGCGTGAGCCAACAAGGTCGTGGCGGCGGAGGTTTCTCTGGCGGCGGTATGAATATGGAAGATATTTTCTCTCAATTCGGCGACATCTTTGGCGAAAGCGGCGGAAGTGGACCATTTGAGCAATTTTTTGGTGGCGGTCGTCGTAGTGGCGGCGGTGGTCGTCCGCAAGGACAAAAAGGTTCAAATTTGCGTATAAAAGTGAAATTGACGCTCGAAGAAATTGCAAAAGGAACAAATAAGAAGATAAAAGTTAAAAAACAAGTCGATTGTAACTCTTGCGCTGGTTCGGGTGCGCGCGACAAAAATTCGGTCGGTACGTGTGGTACTTGTAAAGGTTCGGGCATGGTGCGTCAAGTACGCAGCACGTTTTTGGGTCAGATGCAAACCACCGTTGGCTGTCCGACTTGTAGCGGAACTGGTCAGGCGATTACGGCTACTTGTAACTCTTGCAAGGGCGAAGGCGTAGTGATGGGCGACGATACGATTGACTTCGACATCCCAGCTGGCGTGAGCGATGGCATACAGCTTTCGATGAATGGCAAAGGAAATGCAGGTCGTCGAAATGGCCCTGCTGGTGATTTGATTATCAGTATCGAAGAGGAAAAGCACGAGCATTTTCAGCGCGAAGGCAACAATGTTATCTACGAATTGTATATCAATTTTGCTGATGCATCTATCGGCACATCTATCGAAGTGCCTACGCTTGATGGCAAGGTAAAAATAAAGATTCCGCCAGGCACACAATCGGGCAAATTGTTCCGTTTGCAAGGTAAAGGTCTGCCAAATGTGCAGCAACATGGTACAGGCGACCAATTGGTACACGTAAATGTTTGGACACCCAAACAGCTCAATGCCGAGGAAATAGCCTTGTTAGAAAAACTTCGCACTATGCCAAACTTTAACCCAACGGCAGCAGATAAAAACGATAAAGGCTTTTTTGATAAAGTAAGAGATATGTTTAATTGATAAAATGGTTCTTTTGAAATTTTATGGAGATAGATAGCTTAGTAAGTTTTTTGTATTCTTTAAAAGTATAAAGTATTGGAGTATAAAGTATTCAAGTCGAGATAACAATCTGATAGCAAGTTGTTTAGGTATTGTAAAAATTATAATACTTACATACTTGCTGAAAACTTCGGAGAAGTAGTAGATACTACGTTGCGTTAGGTTTTACTCTATGATTAGTGTTTTTTTATTTATAAAAATCATTCGTTTCCATTCTTTATCTAGTATTTTTTATTCGTGTATTCGTGGCTAAAAATATTTTCGCTTTATACGTGACTTTTTTTAGCCACGAATACACGAATATTTAACTTCAAAGTGTAATAATGAAAACGAATGTTATTTTACAAGTAAAATAATTACACTAATCGGAGTTCTCCGAAGTTTTCAGTGCTTAATACAATATAATAATTGACCACAAAACAGGTATTTAAAATTTCCATCACAAATTATTTAAAAGAACCATAGAATAAAATATTTTATGAATTCATAAATTTTTGATAATCATTTTTTTGTATATTTTATTTTTTTTAATAACTTTACGCTAAAGTATTTAATTATTATCAAACTAAATAAAAATCAAAAAATGAAACAACTAATTTATTCTTCAATCACAATTTGTGCGCTGTTCCTCGCTTTTTCTTGTAGCAACAATAGTAGCAACACTAAACAAGAATCTACAACTGCCACTCAAGATGTAAAACCCAAAGTGGACGAGCCGTTTATGGGCGTATATTGTTTTTTAAAAGCAGAAAATAGAGACACTACTATTGTGCGCGTTAATTTTCTATCCGATACAGACGTAAGGGGTGAAATGATTTGGAATCCTTATCAAAAAGACGGTGCGACTGGTTTTTTGAAAGGTAAATTGAATGCAAATAAGGAGTTAGAAATGGTTTATGATTACACAATAGAAGGTAATAGACAAACTGAAGCAAAAATAATGAAAATTGAAGGCGACAAACTTTTAATAAAGCAAGGCGAAATGTTAGATCCCAAAAATGATGGAAACCTTGTTTTTAAAGATGCTTCGAAAGCAGAATATAAAACTGTATTGATGAAGACAAAGTGTAATTAGATTAACATTTTCATCAAATCATAAAATAAAATTATGGCGCAAATAAACCCTTACATTAACTTTAATGGCAACGCTGAAGAGGCTTTTCTTTTTTATAAATCTGTGTTTGGTGGCGAGTTTGCTCAAATTATGCGTTTTAAAGATATTGCGAGTGCCGAACACCCAATTTCTGAAAGTGAAGCCAATAAAATAATGCATATTGCTTTGCCAATAGGCAATAATATTTTGATGGCCAATGATGTACCAGAAAGTTTGGGTATAGTCAATGAACTCGAAAATAGGTCTAAAATTTCGATAAGTGCAGCAAGTAAAGCGGAAGCTGACCATTTATTTAATGGACTTTCTGCGGGTGGAAATATTGAATTTCCAATTGCGGACAGCGCGTGGGGTAGTTATTTTGGAATGTTTAGAGACAAATATGGTATAGAATGGATGGTTGATTTTGATCCAAATATATAGGATAAGTAAGAATGGAATAATATTTTTATTTATAAATAATTGATTATAAATAAATTATATATTTATAAAATATGTATTTAAATTATTTTTTCAAAAAAAGTGTTTTTCAAGACTTTCAAATCGGAACGAGTTTTGCTGATTTTGAACTTAAATTTGGACAGCATCATACACTTGAAAAACACATTTTGACAGTTGGAGAAAATTATTTTTCTTGTTTCGTAAATGAAGCCGAATTTATATTCGTTGATGAAAAATAGTGAGCGTAGAGATTGCGAATATTCCACTTTTTTTTGATGTTTCAGAACGCGAAGTTCAGCAATTAACCTTGGATAAGACGATTGAAATACTTGAAAAGCAAGTGATAACTTGGGAAGTTTCTGAAAAATATACCAAAGAAAAAATCATTCTATTGAATGTAAATGACGTTTTGTACGAATATAAATTTAAGTCAAAAAAGTTTAGATTACAAGTAATTCGGATAGAATAGAAAAAAAGCTGATTTTCGGAATTAATTACCGAAAGTCAGCTTTTTTTATTTAATTTTGCTTTTTATATTAATTTTTAAATCAATTTTTGATGAAAATATTAATGGTTTGTTTAGGCAATATTTGTCGTTCGCCTTTGGCGGAAGGTATTATGAAACATAAAATTGCCGAACTCGGTTTAGATTGGCAAGTGGATAGC
>JAYUJV010000004.1:0-1545 GCA_043764975.1 Saprospirales bacterium | reverse complement strand
GTTATGCAAGGTTTGTGGTGTTAGTCAATCTGAAAGTGCCGCTCAATGATTTCATAGAAGCAGGAATTTTTAAGGCCAATCATTTTACAGAAGATTTTGTACAGCCACACTATTTGGCAACCAATGTAGAAATACCCAATGAAACTCGATTACTCGAAATCATAGAGAAAGTAAAAAGTGGTGTCGGAAACGATGAAGAGGAAGAAAAAGACGAAAGAAATTATTAAAAAAAGATAATTGATAAAAAGAATACGGTTTTCAACAATTTGTGTATAAACGAAATATAATTGTTAATAACGTGTACTTTCTTTTATTTTAACAAAAAAGCCTATCATACGTAAAAATGTATGATAGGCTTTTTTCATTTTGAAAAATAAAAACCAACACGCTGTTTATATATTTATGTACATGTTAATTCTTTTATAATCAATGATTTATTTATAAAAATAAGTACTTTATCCACATACTTATCCACAGTTGTTGATAAAATTACTGTACATATTTTTTCGACATTTGGTAATAAACAAACAGCAAAGCACTCAATAAGAAAATGGCACAACCTTGATGCAAAGAACCCAAAGCGACTGGAATATGTACCTTGCAATTAATCAAAGTCAAAATACCCAATACCACTTGTGTAGTCAATAAAAGAATGACCAAAACATTGGCAATCGTAAGTTGTCGGCTAATTGCGCCTGTGTTGCGTAGGCGAATAAACAAAAATACGCCTAAAAATGCTGTCAGATACGCCGTTCCTCGATGTAAAAACTGAACTAAGGCTGGCGCAAACGGATTTTTGTCGTATTCCAAAAAGTTAGTCCAATGCCATTGGCTCAAATCAAAGATCATGTTTGGCGCCCATTCTGCTCCCATTTTAGGCCACGAGGGATACACTAAACCAGCTTTCATACCTGACATCAGCGCGCCCAATAATATCTGCACGCCGAGTACGTAAAGCATCAAGCGTGTTTGCTTGCGCAATGCCTGATTCAAAAACAGTTTTACTGTTGGTTGGAATGCACGAAACGAAATCCACAACAGCACCGAAAATATAATGAAACCCATGCCTAAGTGCAACGTCAAGTTATAGGCATTGACCCAAGGTCGTTCGCGGAGGCCGCTCGCCACCATAATCCAACCAAAGAAGCCTTCGAGTGCTGCCAACGATACCAATAAACCTAAGCGACGGAATAATTCCCTCGAAAACATACCTTTGAAAAGAAAAATGCCAAAACCTATCAAGAACACAAAGCCCATGGTTCGCGCCCAAAGTCTATGAAAATACTCCCAAAAATAAATGAACTTGAAATCCTCGATGGGCATTCCTTCATTTATTTTTTTGTATTGCGGCGTAAGTTGATATAACTCAAATTCGCTTTGCCATTGTACTTCGTTGAGTGGCGGCAACGTACCCGTCACAATATCCCATTTCGTAATCGACAAACCTGAGCCAGTCAATCGCGTAATGCCGCCAATAATAATTTGCATAAAAACCATAATCAATCCCGCAATAAGCCATAACTTCACCCCGCGGTGAATCTGCAA
>JAYUJV010000003.1:0-1546 GCA_043764975.1 Saprospirales bacterium | reverse complement strand
ACGCGCCGCACAAGCATGGAGTCCGAACGTGTATTGGGCGACTTGCGCCAATGCAAATCTATATATCGAAAACCGATTACCCAATTATCAGCACTTTTGGGATTGCGATGCGCGAATGACCATCGGTACGGACAGCTTGACGTCTAATTGGCAACTTTCGATTCTGGACGAAATGAAAATAATCCTACGCTACCAGTCTTATCTCGATTTTGACACCGTCATAAAATGGGCAACCCTCAACGGCGCACAAGCACTCGG
This sequence comes from Saprospirales bacterium, assembly GCA_043764975.1. Taxonomy (GTDB): domain Bacteria; phylum Bacteroidota; class Bacteroidia; order Chitinophagales; family Saprospiraceae; genus JAYUJV01. The sequence goes on along the minus strand of JAYUJV010000003.1, from coordinate 1,288 downwards.
ATTCGATGCTGAACTTGGTAGTATTACTGTTGGCAAAAAGCCAGGCTTGAATTTGTTGTCAAACAAAACAGCCAATGCTTTTGGTAGCGATACGACTGTGAAAAAATTGGCGTAAAGCAGTTCTTTTTCTAATTTTAGGAACTGGTAAATAAGTTGAATTTTCATAGCTTTTGCTATATACTCGTTTAAAATAGACAATAAGCAATAAGCAAAATTTAGATTTCAGCATTAATAAAATGCTTGATTTTAAAATTGCCTATTGTCTATTGTTTATTGAAACGAGTAATACCTAAATCTTCAATTTTACTCTTTTCGTGATTAATGCTTAAGTTTGTACATTTATTTTTATTAAAAATTAAATTTTCATTTTAATGAAAAAAGACTTCATTTTTTTAATATTAGTCTTGTTTTCGAGCATTTTGATGGCTCAAAACGATTATACGACAAAGAAAACCCTTGCTGGAAAAGCAAAAGAATATTACGAAGAAGCTAAAAATTATAGAAAAAAAAGCGATTGGAACAATGCCATAAAGTCTTATGAAAAGTGTCTAAAAGAAGATCCTAAATTCATAGATGGCTATATTGCGATGGGCTTAGTCGAATACAGTCAAAATTATTTTGATAAAGCAGAACTTGCGTATAGCAATGCCATGAAAATCTCGAAAACTTACGAACCGCAATTGTATTTTACGATAGCGGAGTTGCAGGTTTTGCAAAATAAATTTGATGCGGCGATTTTAAACTACGAAGCCTATATCGCTACCAAACCTCAAAACGAAGAATTGCTCAAAGTGGCGCACCTAAATCTAGGCAACACACGCTTCAAAGCAGCTACTTTTAAAAATACTAGTCTTAGTGCGACCTTCAAAGCAACGCCTTTGCCGATTGCAATCAATTCCAAAATGCCAGAATATTTGCCCACATTCACACTAGATGAGAATGAATTGATCTTCACACGTCGCGTCAATGGCTTCGAGGATTTTTTTGAAAGCCGTCGTGTCGATGGTCAATGGCAAGTTGCAACACCAATCGCAGCCATTAATACAAGAGAAAATGAAGGTTCGGCTACCATTTCGGCGAACGGCAAATTGATTATTTTTTCAGCCTGCAATCGACCTGACGGATTAGGCGATTGTGATCTTTATAGCTCAGAATATACCAACGGCGCTTGGACTAAACCTACCAATATGGGCGCAACCATGAACTCGAAAGCATGGGATTCGCAACCTTCGCTTGCTCCCGATGGTCAAACGCTTTATTTTGCTTCTTCGCGACCCGAAAGTATAGG
>JAYUJV010000002.1:0-1546 GCA_043764975.1 Saprospirales bacterium | reverse complement strand
ACCATCAAAAAATACTTGGATTTGATGGCGATGTACAAATACAATACCTTTCATTGGCACTTAACGGACGATCAAGGATGGCGTTTTGAATCCAAAACTTATCCCCAATTGACCACTATTGGTGGCACTCGAAAAGAGACGCTAAACGGTACGCATCGCGATAAACCTTGGACCTATGACCACACGCCTTACAGCGGTTTTTATACGCAAACCGATATGCGCGAAATCGTAGCTTATGCTGCCGAGCGACACATTACAGTGATTCCAGAAATCGATTTGCCAGGTCATGCGTTGGCGGCATTGGCTGCTTATCCTGAGCTGTCGTGTACAGGTCAGCAAGTTGAAGTCGGTACGCATTGGGGCGTTTATCCTGATGTTTTTTGTCCCAAAGAATCGACTTTTAAGTTTTGGGAAAACGTCTTGACCGAAGTGATGGAAGTGTTTCCGAGTGAATATATTCACATCGGTGGCGATGAATGTCCGAAGACAAAATGGAAGCAATGCGCTAATTGTCAGGCACTTATAAAAAAAGAAGACCTTGCGAACGAAACTGATTTGCAACGATATGTCGTAAATCGTTTAGAAAAATTTGTAGAAAAAAACAATCGTAAAATAATCGGTTGGGACGAAATACTTGATAAAAATCTTTCGCCAACTGCGACCATTATGTGTTGGCAAGGCGTAGAAAGAGGCGTTTCGGCTGCTCAACAACACTTAAATGTGATCATGTCGCCTGGCAAATTTTGTTATTTCGACCATTATCAAGCTGAACCAAAAACGGCTGAACCAGCAGCTATTGGCGGCATGACGACGCTCGAAAAAGTCTATTCATTTGAGCCAGTTTCGCCAGTTTTGACTGCCGATGATGCTCGTTATGTAAAAGGCGGGCAAGGTAATCTGTGGACAGAATACATCGGCACACCCGAAAAATTAGAGTACATGGCTTTCCCACGCGCCATCGCTTTGGCAGAAGTGCTTTGGTCGCCAGTTTCGCAAAAAAATTGGCCAAATTTTCAATCCAGATTAGCCGTGAATGAGCGAATATTGGATGAGATGAAGGTGAATTATCGGAAATAGTTTTTTGGGGAATACTTCGAAAGTCGAAAATCGTGAGTCGAAAGTGCTGTTTGCGAGAATACTTCGAGAGTCGAAAATCGTGAGTCGAGAGTGCTGCTTGGGAGAATACTTCGATAAAGCTTTTCGTTAGTCTTGATATTTAATAAAAAATATTTTTTAACCTAAAATAGCACCCTTAGTTAGTAAGTCCCTCCTTTTTACTCCTTTCCCTTTGGGGAAGGTTGGGATGGGGCTTAGGATTTGGGAGGACTTTTTTAATCTAAAATAGCGCTCTCCACTTCTTTCTCCCTCCTTTTGGGAGGGTCGGGGTGGGTCGGGTCTGGGATGTGTAATATGGAATCATTATTTAGTACTGAAAAAATAAAAAACTTGCTGCCGCAGATAAAATCATTTGTCGAGCGCGAGCTTTATCCTTTGGAAACGAGCGAAAATTTGATACGTAATTTTTCGTTTATAGAGCCAGTTTTAT
>JAYUJV010000001.1:0-12242 GCA_043764975.1 Saprospirales bacterium | reverse complement strand
CGTAAACTGTATCCCAATGCTTTTTAATATTGCTCATAATAAATCAATTAACAGCAACCGCCGCCAGGCGTGCAGCAAGATGAAGCAAGTTCAAGATTTAATAAATTAATTTTCATGTTGTCTGTCGGAATACCGCAATTGTCTTTTGCTAAACAGTCGGTTTGTTTTGCGAGAAGCACAAAATTATTGCCGTTTAAACCTAAATTATATTTGCCAATCGTTTCAGTTTGATATTCCACTTCAATCTCGAAATCACCGATGCCTAATTTCTGTTCAGACAACGAAATAATGTCTAATAATTTTCTTGGTTTCAAGCGATGTTCTGTATCGTCGGCATTCCAAAGTTGAAAATTGGCTACTTTTTCAAAACGTTCTACGCCGCCGCAATCTATAAAATGCTTGGTTACAAGCCCAACTTCCGTTACATGAAAGTGTTCGGGAACAAATGCACCAGTCGGCAATTGAAAATTGACCGCTTCGGCAGTTTCAAGGTGTTTTTTAATTTCTGATATTTTCATTTTTATAAGTATGATTTGGGCGTAAATCTATTTTGTAGAAAAACAAAATAGTAATACATAAAACATAGATAACAAAATACTTAACAAAATGTCTAAGTGAACAAAACTAAGATAAATAGAACGCTGATTTGTCATGATTATCATGATGAAATCATGATTTTTTAAAACAAAATCATGATTTATAATGATTTTTATAATAATTATGATGATAAATCATGACAATTATTATAAATCAGCGTACTATCTTACTACGTTTTTTCTACAAATCAAAGTTGCTCCCGTATGATTTCGTACTTTGTACTCAGTACTTCGTACTTTTTTATATTTCCTTAAATTTATCAATATCACGTCGATCGCGTTTGGTTGGTCGGCCTGCGCCGCGTTCGCGTAACTCGTTTGCCGATTTGTTATCGAACCATTCTTTGTATTTATTGAGTTCGGATTCGGGCGTAGTATTTTCATAGCAAGGTTGCGCAAGTACAGCCGATACGCGCGAAGCAATCAAGGCCAAAATCTTGTATGACCACGTAAATCCATCTTTTTTGAGGCTCACTTCATCGCCAACTTTGATGTCGGCGGAGGCTTTGCAGTTCACGCCGTTCAGTTTTACTTTGTTTTCTTTGCAAGCGTCAGCCGCCAAAGTTCGCGTTTTGTATAGACGAATTGACCACAAATATTTATCAATTCTTACTTTATCATTCACTGCCATAAGACATTTTTTTTAAAATAACTTGGACATTAATCGAAATAGTGGAATCTAACAGACTTTGTTAAAATTTAAGTGTAATAAGCAATTGGCAATTTGCAAATTTCAACAAAAAATGTAGATTTTGCTTATTGCTTATTGAAATGAAAAATACTTTAAACTTCAATTTTATGTCTTATTGACTAATGCCTTAGTTTTTAATGTTTTTTAATAAAGATAACAATATATCTACATGATCTTGATGCGTTCGGTACGACATAAAAATCGCTCGAATCCAAGTTTCATGGTTCAATGTAATCGTAGAAACCAAAACCCTGCCATCGGCATTGATTTGGGCAACCAATTCTAAGTTTTTTTCATTGGTTTCTACAATCGTCAAAGCTGTTTTTCTGAACACATTAATCGTCAATTCTGGATCTGGTAACACCTCGAAACCTAGTTTTTGAACCTCGCCTTGAAAGTATTTTGTGAGCAACAATTTTTCTTCGAGTGCTGCTCTAAATAGCTTTAAACCAAAGAGTTGCAACGGTAACCAAAGTTTCAAACCACAAATATCTGGCGGAAAATCTGTCTTTTCAACCTTCAATAAATTGGATTCGTTGTTTATCAACAACGCGCCAAAACCGTTTGGCAAAAACAGACCTTTATGCGGATCTAAGGTTATGCTATTGACTTTGTCAAAGCCTTTAAATTTTGTTTTTTCATCATCTAAAATCATAAAAAAACCACCATAAGTTGCATCAATATGTGTCCAAATATTATGCTTTTTTGCAATCATCGCAATGATATTCATTGGGTCAATCGCGCCATTTTTGTAAGTGCCAGCTGAGGCAATAATCAAAAATGGATGTAATCCATTTTTTTTATCGGCTTCAATTTGTTGCGCCAACGCCACGCCGTCCATTCTATATCGCTCATCGCAAGGAATTGTTTGGAGCTTACAATCTTGCAAACCAGACAATTTCAAGGCTTCGAGCATCGATTCATGCAACATTTCAGTGCTATAAATGACTGATATTGACAAATTTTCGCTCGTAATTGCCTTTGCTTTTCGCGCCAAATAAAACGCCTGAATATTGGCCATCAAACTGTCAGCAGTCAGCAACGAAATAGCACTTTCGGGCAAGCCGATTACTTGTTTTAGCCAGTTGCCAATGCTCGTTTCGATGTGCGTTGGATTTTTGTTTTCAATCGACAAATCCGAGTTTCGATTCGTAACCGAAGTCATAAAATCGCCTAATGCGCCAACGTATAAACCACCACTTGGTTGATGCGCCATGAGTCCAGGCGAAACCAAATTAATGCTTTGATTATCAATATTTTGCGTAAGGTCTTCAATGATTTTGATGATACTTCTACCGTGTTCATCAATCGTGAATGTATTGTTTTTGGATTCGGTTTTTTCGGTTTTTAAGACTTTGTTTTTTAGGCTCAACGAGTCTGTGATAAAATCGCCTGCGTAGGAATGAACAACTTTTGTCCATGCGGCTCTTTGCATATTTGAGCCTTCTAACTGACGTGAAATAATTTCTAATTCTTTAATTTTCTTGATGTAAATACTCATTTTTCAACTTTTCTGCACTCAACACGAACGCCTTCGAGCCATCTTCTTTCCAATGCTTTTCGGCATTGCGAAGTACCTCAAAAACGACTTCCCTCTTGGTATCTTTTTTCAAAAATTTATTGATATTAATAAAATGTAAATGTATTGTTGTTTGACTATTCCAACTCAAATCGCAAAGGACTTCGTCCAATGAATCAAGGTTATTAGAAAAATAATCAGGTAATTTTAGTGCTTTTTTTAGCAAAGCATAGAATTCTTTTAACGTATCGGTATGCGATTCTACGACAATAAGTAACAGGTTATCGTCTTTTTTTATGTCAGCAAGCGAGCATTGTAGTAAGTTTTCCATGTTGTATGTTGTCCTGATTTTAAAAGAAATATAACTTTTTTTGGCTGAAAATGTTTTTGATTAAAACATTATTTATCTAAAATAAATGAAAACTTCGGAGAATTCCGATTAGTGTAATTATTTTACTTGTAAAATAACATTCGTTTTCATTGTTACGCTTTGAAGTTAAATATTCGTGTATTCGTGGCTAAAAAATGTCAAGTATAAAGCGAAATTATATTAGCCACGAATACACGAATAAAAAAAATAATAAATAAACAATGAAAACGAATGATTTTTATAAATAAAAAAACACTAATCGTAGAGTAAAACCTAACGCAATGCAGTATCTTTTACTTCATCGAAGTTTTCAGAAATAAATGAAATACAAATAAAAAAGCTACGAAAGCACCATCGGATCTTTTTGGAGCCCCAAAAAGTTCACGGTAAGGTAGCCGCTGGATTTCTGTAATCCCCCTGTTCAGAAGCCGAAGCAAAATCAAAGTCGGACAAGTCACGACATTAAGGCCCGCCATAGCCCAAACGAGCATCCCTCATGTTAAAGTGTAGGCCAAAAAATGCAAGAATACTTCCGTAGCTGCTGCAATGTTACAACCTTTTTTTCAACTTTGCAAAATTTTTTAAGCCCAAGTCGTATATTTGTACCATGAAAAAAGAGTATCATTTTGTAAATCAATTAGTTCTGAGGCTTTTGCTGTTTGTCATTTTTTTTAGCATCGCCAGAATTTGCTTTTATTCGTTCAATAAACCCAATTTTCCGACCACCAATTTGGGCGAAATTATATTGATGTATATATATGGTATAAGATTCGATTTGTCTGCTATTTTCATCACGAATATAGTCTTGATTTTAACTTACCTCATTCCTTTTTCGTTTCGACACCTTACTTGGTACAAAGTCGTTCAAAAAATCTTATTTTTTATCGTCTTCATCTTCGACATTGGCGCAGAATTGACGGACGTGGCGTACTTCAAATTTAACCAACGTCGCTCGTTGATTAGTGATTTATTGTTGCTAAAAAATACAGCCGCTATGATTCCCAATTTCTTGAAAGAATATTGGTATTTGTTGTTTTTAGGCATATTTATCTTCTTGTTTATCAATGTTTTATATAATAAAATGACTTTGGTTGATAATGAAAAAAAGCAAACTCCGAAGTGGCAAATCATCATATTTTTAATGAGTATTCCGTTCGTGATTTTGATTATGCGCGGCGGTTCGCAGCTTCGTCCACTTACGCCAATAGACGCTGCAAAATATGTTCCCGAAAGCCGATTTACACCTTTGGTTAGCAACACAACTTTGAATTTTTTGACTTCATATCAATCGCGAACGTTGACCGAATTGAATCACTTTTCGCCTTCGGAATTAGATGCTGAATTTTCGCTGAATCGAAAAATAAAGTCAGATTCGGCCTTTCGGCCAATGAATGTGGTTGTGATTGCGCTCGAAAGTTTTGGTAAAGAATACATGACGCATTATAATGATTATCAAGGCTTTACGCCATTTTTAGATAGTTTGGTGGATCAAAGTTTGACTTGCAAATATAGCTTTGCCAACGCGCAACGTTCGGCAAGCGGCATCGTGGCCATCACGGCTGGCATTCCGCAATTGATGGAAGATCCGTTGATGTTTTCGCCTTATATGACGAACCATATTGACGGATTAGCGGCCTTATTGCGAAAAAAAGGGTACGAAACTGGCTTTTTTCATGGCTGTAATCCTGGCTCGATGGAGTTTGAGGAATTTGCGCATTTATCTGGTTTTCAGCATTTTTACGACCGGACAGCATATCCGAATCAAGCCGATTATGATGGTCAATGGGGGATTTGGGACAGACCGTTTTTGGAGTTTTTTGCAGACAATCTGAATCAATATAAGCAACCGTTTTTTGGATTTACGTTCACGCTCACGTCGCATCATCCGTTCAATGTAGAGGCGTATTATGAAAAAATGTATCCGAATGAAGACAAGTTTCAACGCAGTTTTCGTTATACAGATGATGCTTTGAAAAACTTTTTCGCGAAAGCGTCCAAAATGCCTTGGTTCGACAATACCTTGTTCGTGCTTTGCGCCGATCATATCGGATTGATAGATCCAAAGCATGGCAAATATTATAACCAAAACGGCCGTTTTCAGATACCGATTTTGTTTTATTGCCCTAAAGGAAAACTAAAAGGCGAGCAAGATCAAGTCGCGCAACACATTGATATTTTGCCTTCTGTCTTGGATTATTTACATTACGATTTGCCGTTCACGGCATTTGGCGAAAGCGTTTTTAATGATGATAATGAACACTATACATATACTTATTCTGATAATGTGTATCAAATATCAAACGGAAAATTTAGCTTACTCTACGACGGCAATTTGATAAATGATTTGTATGACCTCAAGAAAGATCCTGACATGCTGCTCAATGCGGCTAAGGAAAATCCAGCATTGTATCAACGAATGTTGAAGCGACTGAAAGCCGTAATTCAGCGACATCATCAAGCCATGATTCGGAATGAACTGACGATAAAAAAGTAAAAATTGTTTATTAAAATTGACTATTTATTTCTTTAATTATTTTAATTTTTTTAATTTCAAAAACTTGTATCTTTTTCAAAAAAAATCGTTTATAAATTAATAAAATATCTAACTTATAAAAAATAAAAACACATGAAAAAACTAATTATTTTAATTATTTTAATATCTAATTATCTGAATATCAATGCTCAGAATAATTTAGATGAAGCAATTCCGTTTGATGCGAGCGTCCGAAAAGGCGTTTTGCCCAATGGTTTAACCTATTTTATAAAGAAAAATACAAAACCTGAAAAACGTGCCGAATTGCGTTTGGCCATCAATGTAGGCGCGACGCAAGAAGACGATAATCAGCAAGGTTTGGCGCATTTTGTGGAGCATTTGTGCTTCAATGGCACTAAAAATTTCAAAAAATCGGCGTTGGTCGATTACCTCGAAAGCATCGGTACAAAATTCGGCGCACACCTAAATGCCTACACAAGTTTTGACGAAACGGTGTATCAACTCCAATTGCCAACCGACGATGCGGCGATTTTTGAAAAAGGATTTTTGGTACTCGAAGATTGGGCGCATAACGTGAGTTTCGATAACGATGAAATCGAAAAAGAGCGTGGCGTAGTCATTTCGGAACGCAGAAATGGACTCGGTGCTTTTGAGCGCATCAACGAAAAATTGTTCCCAATCGTGATGAACAATGCGCGATATGCCGAGCGTTTGCCGATAGGTAAGCTCGATGTATTGGAAAAAGCTACGCCAGAAACCATCAAAAAGTTTTATAAAGATTGGTATCGTCCGAACTTGATGTCCGTCATCGCCGTTGGTGATTTTGATGTCGATTTAGTCGAAAAAGCAATCAAAAATCACTTTGCTGCGCTTACGAATCCGACCAATCAACGACCGTTACAAAGTTTTGAAGTAAAAGATCACGATGACGTAAAATCGACCATTGCGACCGACAAAGAATTGCCTTATAATATCGTCGAAATCAATATAAAACATCAAATTAAGATAGCGACTACGAAAAAAGATTGGCGTTCGAGCTATATCACAAAATTATGTAATCAGATGCTCAACGCTCGTTTGGGTGAAATTACCGCTAAACCTGACGCAGCATTTAGCTACGGTGGCGCGTATTATGGCTCGTTGGTTCGTACAAAAAATAGCTTTAATATGTATTGCATCACGCAAGACAATGGCACTACAAAAGCAATGGAAGCATTACTGACTGAGGCCGAACGCGCCAAAAAATTTGGATTTGTGGAAGGCGAACTCGAGCAAGCAAAAAAAGAAATGTTGAAAAGCGAAGAATCTGCTTTTTTAGAAAAAGACAAAACCGAAAGTGGCGATTTGATTGATGGATTGGTTTATTATTTTTTAGAAAAAAGACCTTTTACGGGCATCGAAAATGCCTATAATTTTTCTAAACAAGAAGTGCCAAGCATCACGTTGGCAGAAGTAAATGAAAAGATAAAATCGTTTTTGACAAATGGGAAAAATACGGTTTTACAAGTGAGTGCAACCGAGAAAAAAGACAATACATTGCCAGACGAAATACAACTTATTAATATTTATAACAATCTGAAAAGCAAGACTTTAGAACCTTATAAATATGAAAAAATCACGAAACCCTTGATGGAAAAAAAGCCAACCGAAGGTCGTATCGTTGGCATGAAAGAGTTGAAAATCATGTTGCCAAATGAAAAAAATGACAGTATCGTTGGTGTAGAATATGAGTTTACGAATGGCGCAAAAGCCGTTTTGGTCGATACTAAATTTAAAAATGACGAAATCCAGATGAGCGCATATAGTTGGGGCGGTACATCAAATTATGGCGAAAAAGATATTTACAATACCACTTTTTTGACCAATATTATTCAGGAATCTGGCATAGGAGATTTTTCAAAAACAGAACTTCAAAAAATTTTGACAGGCAAAAATGTAAGTGTATATCCGACATTGGGTGAACTTCAAGAAGGCATAAATGGCGGTTGCAGTCAAGCCGATTTTGAGACGATGTTGCAACTCACGCACCTATATATCACGAAACCGCGCAAAGACACGAGTGCATTTAAAGCCTTTTTATCACAAAGTAAAACTTGGCTTGCCAATAAAGATACAGATCCCGAAACTGTTTATTATGAACAATCGAATTATGAAATGTACAATAAAAATTATCGTGACAAACCATTGATTGTCAGTGATTTAGATAAAATAAATTTAGATCGCGTTTATCAGATTTATGACGAAAGATTCCGAGATGGCGCTGATTTTACGTACTTTTTTATCGGCGATTTCTCGAAACAACCGATGCTTTTGACCTTATTGCAAACCTATATAGGTTCATTGCCTAACGATCCGAAAGGCGATTATTGGAAAGATACAGACCATGATTTGGCAAAGGGAAAAATGAATTTTGAACTCAAAAAAGGTACTGCGCCGAAAGCAACGGTACAGTTAATATATAACGTGCCAGTTGATTTTAATCGTAGCAATCGTGCGGAGATGAATGCGCTCAAAAAGCTCTTGGAAATCAAATTGCGCGAAGTGCTACGTGAAGACAAAAGTGGTACTTATGGTGTTCGTGTACAAGCCGAAATGAATCATTATCCAGACAGTGAAGCGATTTTTACCATCGAATTTGGCTGCGATCCAGCTCGGCAAGCAGAATTGACAACGGCGGCGTTGGCGGTCATTGAAAGCATCAAAAAAGATGGTTGTGATGAAAAAAATCTCATCAAAATACATGAAACACAACGACGTAGTCTTGAAAGTTCGTTTTTAGAAAACGATTTTTGGCTTTACAATACCGTCGCGAGCTACAAAAATCATACGGAAGTGACCGAAACCAACACCATAGAAAAGATTTATAAATATACATCGGATATAAAAGGTGGCGATTTTAAACGCATCGCCAATATGTTTTTGAATAACAATACCTTGAAAAAATCAGTCTTGAAACCTGAAGTGGTGAAGCCCTAAGTGCAAGTGCAGCCAATTGGTAATTGGCTGTATCACGTTTGCAAGTGCAGCCAATTGGTAATTGGCTGTGTCACGTTTGGCAAGTGCAGCCAATTGATAATTGGCTGTATCACATTTTGAAAGTGCAGCCTATTGATAATTGGCTGTTTCACATTTGGCAAGTGCATTCGTAGCACGCCCAATTACCAATTGGCCGCACGAGGTCGCACGAGGCCGCACGTAAAAATTTGTTTTCAGCATTTTTATTAGAATATCAAAAAAAAATAGATATGTTCTATTTGAAACTATCAATATAGTCTTATATTTACAAGTTCATATTTTTATGATTAAAATTGAATTTAAAAAAATACCTTTAAGACATAGTTTTACTTAGTAATTTTGATACTTATGAAGAAATTTATCTATTTTTTATGCTTTTTTGCATTTTCGGCTAATCTTTTTGCTCAAGCGCCAAGCAATGATGATTGTAGTAATCCGATAGATCTGGGTTTAGCCCCAGTTTGTAACACAACGCTTTACAACAACATTGGTGCAACACAATCTAACATCGGCGCGGACAACATTCCGTTTTGTTTCAATCCAATCAGCATAGATCGCGATGTTTGGTTTAAGTTCAAAACAGGCACAACCATTTTGGATTTTACAATCGTATTGACAGGTATGATTGACGGCGCAATTCCTGCTATGAAAACACCTCGTTTTGCTTTGTATAGAGGCAAATGTGGTCTTGATAAATTGGCTGAAGTCTGCGGTGTGACGAAAATAGTGAGCAATAGCCTTGTCAAAATGGATATTGATGGCTTAACGCCCAATATTACATACTTTATACGCGTAAGCGATTTGCCGACTGGCTTGACACCCAATGCAGGTGCATTTAAATTATGCGTCATTGAAAAAGAAAAACCTGTCACGATTGATGTCGTAAAAACTTCGACCGATTGTGAAGGCGAATTGTATGATAGCGGTGGGCCAAACAATCCTTATAAACCAAACGAAAATTATACGCTTTCGATTTGCCCAACCAGCAAGCCTAAATGTATCACGTTTGCATTGGATTATTTTAACATTGACAATGTCGGCGATGCCATCACTATATATGATAGCAAAACGGCAACTGGAAAAATCGTAGGATTGATTTCTGGCGCTGGTTCTAATGGCGGTGGTGGCGTTTGTTATAAAGTACAAGCTACGAGTGGTTGTATGACCATCAATTTCAAGTCCGATGCGTCAGTGCAACAAGAGGGATTCAAAGGCAGTTGGGTTTGTTCAGACGAGCCTTGTCCAAAATCTGATGAAATCGAATTTAATACAAATGTTTCGGACAAAGAAATATTAAGTAATTTATCGACTTCGGCAAGTTTGGTAACGTTGAATAAAATAAATTGTCGAAAAGGCGCTTATGGAAATTTTGCCGTAGGCGATAAAAGTGATTTAGGACTTTATAAAGGTATCGTGTTGTCGTCTGGATTTGCGGATTCGTTGATCAATAAAGGTGCAAACACGTTTTCGAGTGGTCAATTGAACACAAAAGGCGATAACGATTTGGATACGTTATCATCTATTACTGGTAATAAAATTGCTTCAAATGATGCTTGTATCGTCGAGTTAGATGTATTTGCTTCATCAGACGAAATCAATTTTGACTATGTATTTGGCTCTGAAGAATATCCTGAGTTCGTGAATACTCAATTCAATGATATTTTTGCTTTTTTAGTTTCAGGACCAGGCATTGTTGGAGAACCTAAAATTGGGAATAAAAAAAATATTGCCATATTGCCAAATGCAAAAACACCAAATGTACCAGTTGAAATTAATAGTGTGAACAATCTAAAAAATTGGCAATATTACAGAAATAATGCTTTCGGCAAAACCGTCGTTTTTGACGGCTTGACAGCTGATTCGCTCGGCAAACGAAAAACTTTGACGGCTACAACTAAAGTTACGCCTTGTCAGACGTATCGTTTGAAACTTGCTGTGGCGGATAGAGGCGATCAGAGTTTCGACTCTGGCGTTTTCGTTTCCGAAATAAAAGGTGCTGCGCCTGAGATTAGTTTGTCTTCGCTCTCAAAATTAGATTACCTCACTGAAGGTTGTAGTGGCAATCAAAATAAAATTATTTTTAGCCTTTACAAAGCCTTGGATAAAGACATCACATATAAAGTGACTTTAGGTGGTACGGCTACAAATGGCTTGGATTATACGACAAATATACCGAATACAGTTACTTTTTTGAAAGGCGAAACTTCATTTAGTTTTAATATAAATCCGATTTTAGATGCCTTAAAAGAAGGCCAAGAAACAGTAACGATTAAACTTTCGAGGGATTTTGGTTGTGGTGAAACTGAACTTAAAACCTTGGTAATCAAGTTACAAGACAAGTTAGAAGTATTAATAAATGATGGAAAAGATACGATTCAAGTTTGTAAAAGTGGACAGGGTATAAAATTGAAAGCAACTGGCGGCACAGAATATTTATGGACGGGCGAAGGTGTAGTTGCGCCGAACAATACAGGTGCAATCATTACTGTAAAACCGACAAAAGATGGTTGGTATTCGGTCGTTGGGGCATCTATTCTGAATGGTGTGCCAGTTTGTACCGATGCAGATTCTATTTGGGTTAGCCTCATTGATGTAGCGGTTTCAATCAAAACATTAGATAAAACAACAATTTGCCCAGGCGATTCTGTTAAAGTTTTGGCTGTGCCAACACCAGCAAATGCAAGTTTGAATTGGGGGCCAGCTTTTGAAATCACGAGTAACAATGACAAAGCAAATCAAGTATTAAAGCCTGATTTTACAACCACATATACAGTAGTCGCTTCCGCTGCAGGTTGTCAAAAATCTGCAACTATAACCATAACAGTTGGTAATGTCAATCGTCCATTTTTGATAGCAGACAGCACAATTTGTGAAGGCGATGCTTTGCAATTGACGCTCTTTAATACATTCGTTGGTACTACAAAGTATGAATGGACTCCTACAACTGGCCTCAATAATGCTACAAATCCAGATGCAATTGCAAAACCAACCGAAACGACAACTTATATCGTAAAATCAACCGCTGCAATTTGTACCGTTTTTGATACCGTAAAAATTACGGTCAATAAAGGCAGTTTAAAGATTTTGGGCGATAAAAAATTACGTATTTGTAAAGGTACATCTTTGACATTGAGCGCAGAAGTAGTTGGAAATGGAAAACCAAAATGGGGAACTAAATTCAAATCCGAAATTACCGCTATTGATAGTATTAATAATAAAATTACGATTAAAAAAATCGGAAGTGGTTATGTGACTTTCAAGATGAATATCGGAAAATGTACCTTTGCAGATTCAGTTTTCGTTACCGTGGATTCATTGCCATTGTTGCCAATTACGGCCATCAAACCAGATATGCCACATTGCAAAGGCGAACTCATAACCTTGATTTCTCCGAATGTATATACGCCAAGTTATCCAGACATTAAGTATCAATGGACGCAATATGTAGGCGCGAATACGAACATCAATAACTTGAATTTGGCTATTACAGCTACTAATACTTTGGATTATATACGTACCACTACAAACGGCGTTTGTAAGCGAAACGACACCATTAA